>NZ_JBHWEB010000029.1:0-90175 GCF_042734395.1 Amycolatopsis sp. NPDC059657
GGTTAGAACCGGCCGTACCACTCACGACCCCGAAGCTGGGGGCGAGATGGGACACAGGGAGCGGCTCGGCGAATGGCCCACTTGGCGGGGCGCTGTTTTGTACGGTGGAAAGTGCAACCGATCGGGTGAACGCGGCGTCTTACACCCGAAACCGCGGGTGACCGCGGGTGCGCTAGCGTTTCCCCACATCACAGGCGCCTCGTTTGTCCCGGGTGTACCGCCTGCTCCCGGGGCGCCGGTCTTCAATGACAGGAGTGAGCTCGGATGACCTTCCCCAGCGGTGGGCCTGGCTACCCCCAACAGGGTGGCGCCCAGCCCCACCAGCCCGCACCGAACACGGGCGGATTCCCTCCCCAGGCGCCGCCGCAGGCACCCGCCTCGTCGGAGAACCCGCTGAACCTCGGTCTGCTGCTCGCGTTGGCGGTCGCCGTTCTCGGCCTGGTCCAGTACTTCATCGGTTTCTCCGACGAGGCCAACCGTGCCGGGTCGGTGACGATGTACCTGCTGATCGGTGGCCTGCTCGCCGGGCTGCGCGCGCTGCTGAAGGGGCCGAAGGCGCTGCCGTTCGCGGCGCTGTTCAGCGTGCTCGGCGCGTTCCAGGCGCTCGACCTGGTCATCTCGACGCCCACTGACGCCACCACGCCGGGCATCATCACCGTGATCCTGATCCTCGGCATCCTGCAGATGCTGGTCGCGGTCGCGGCGCTGCTGTTCGAGCACGACGTCATCAAGCTGCCCGCGCCGAAGCCCGCCGCGCCGCAGAGCCCGTACGGCCAGCCCTACGGTCAGCAGTTCGGCCACCAGCCGCCGCAGTTCCAGCAGGGCCCGCCCCAGCAGCAGCCGCAGACCGGCGCGCAGCCTCAGCAGCCGTCGTCCGGCCCGCAGGGCACGCAGTTCAACCCGCCCGTCGCGCCGCCGTCGGGCCCCGGCTCCGGCGCCACCACCTACGCGCCGCAGCAGGGTCAGTTCTTCTCGTCCGAGCCGACCCAGGCCACCCCGCCGCCGTCCTCGCCCGGCACCCCGCCCGGCGGATTCGGCGAGCCCAAGTAAGTCCCTGAACTGGGAAGACCACCCGCGGTGACGCTCCGTGTCACCGCGGGTGTTTTCTTTTCCGGATTTGACCCGTCCGAGTGGGCGTGCTCTCACATCCGCCTGGCCGGGCGGCGTGTCTCACCCGGTCGGCGCAAGCCGGGTGTCAGTGTGCCGATCATGGCGGAACTGCTCACCCCCGAGGCCGATGAGTGGTCCGACGTCGACGAGCCGGTCGCCGAGCCGTCGCCGTCGGCGCGGCTGCGGGTGCTGCTCTTCGCCGCGCTCGCCCCGCTCGTCACCGGCTATGCACTGGTCGCGACGCTGCTGGCGTTGATCACCGTCTCCGCAGAGCGCGCGCGGTTCACCGTGATCGGCGTGGTGCTCTCCGCCGGGCCGGGCTGGCTCGCCTCGTACCAGGTCCCGGTCGACATCGGCGGCAAGCCGCTCGGCGTGCTGCCCCTGCTGCCGACCATCGGGCTCGCCGTGCTCAACGCGCGCACCGCTGGCGGTGCCGCGCAGCGGCTCGGGCTCCGCTCGCCACGTGAGGCCGTGCCGGTCGTCGTGGTGATCGGCTTCGCGCACGCGACGCTCGGCGTGCTCATCGCCTTGATCGCCGACGGCAAGCAGGTCGGGGTGAACGCGTTCACCGCGTTCGCCGTTCCCGGGGTGGTCGCCGCCGTGGCCGCGACCGCAGGCCTGGCCAAACGCTGCGGCATGCTCGAAGTCGCCGCCGAGTACCTCGACCCGCTCGCGCTGCGCGGCCTGCGAGCCGGCGCGCTGGGGATGGCCGCGCTGTTCGCCGCTGGCGCGGTGACGTTCACGCTCAGCCTCGCGCTGTCCTGGTCCACTGTGGACGATCTATTCGAGCCGGCGTTCGGCAGCAGCCTCGGGCTGTTCCTGCTTTCGCTGGGCTACCTGCCGAACGCGATCGTCGCGGCGCTGTCGTTCGCGTCCGGCCCCGGCTTCTCCTTGGGCTCCGTGACGGTGACGCCGTTCGGCTTCAGCGGCGGCGCGGTGCCCGGAGTGCCACTGCTCGGCGGCATCCCCGATCACCACGCGATGTGGTGGCCGGTGCTGATGCTGCTGCCACTGGTGGCCGGAGCGCTCGTCGGCTGGTCGGTGCGCAAGATCGACGACGACCCGGTCGCGCGGCTGCGCACGGTCGGGGTCGCCGGCGCGATCGTCGGCTTCGGCTGCGTCGTGCTGGGGACACTCGCGGGCGGGCGGCTCGGGCACGGGCCGTTCGATCCGGTGAGCGTGCCGGTCGGGATCGCCTCGGTGGTCGCGTTCGCGTGGATCGTGATCCCCGGCTGCTTCGTCGCGTTCTTCGCCGGACCGCATTCGCCGCCCGCCGCGCCCAGTGAGGTCATGGGTGTCGAGACGGCCGAGACCGACGAGACGGCTGAGGAGCCGGAGACCGCCGAAGCCACTGACGAACTCGAAGAGCCCGAAGCGACCGAAGAATCCGAAGCGACTGAAGACGCCGAAGACGTCGACGAGGCCGAGACGCCTGAGGTGCCTGAGGCGATCGAGAAACCCGAAGAAGCGGAAGAGCCCGAAGAGCCCGAAGAGCCCGAAGCCGACGAAGCGCCCACTGAGCCCGAGCCCGCCGAGGCCGTGACGGAAACCACTGAAGAATCCGACGGCGAATCCACCCCGGCACCGGCCGATCAAGATCAACAGCCGGACCGTTAGAGTGCGTGTGACCTGGTGAATCGCCGCGCACCCGAGTGTGTGCGGCCCCGGCAAGGAGATTGTCCTGGCTAGTCGGTTGGACCTGCCCTCGCCGGTGAAGATCGTGGTGCTGGCCTCCGGCTCCGGCACCCTGCTGCAAGCGCTGCTCGACGCCGTCGCCGCCAACGACTACCCCGCCAAGGTGGTCGCGGTCGGCGCCGACCGCACCGGGATCGAGGCGCTCACCAGGGCGGAGCGCGCGCACGTGCCGTCGTTCACCGTGCGGGTCGCCGACCACCCGGACCGCGATGCCTGGGACAAGGCGCTCACCGAAGCTGTCGCCGCGTACTCGCCGGACCTGGTCGTCTCGGCCGGGTTCATGAAGATCCTCGGCGCCGAGTTCCTCGCCAGGTTCCCGAATCGCGTGATCAACACGCACCCCGCGCTGCTGCCCGCGTTCCCCGGCATGCACGCGGTCGCCGACGCACTCGCGCTCGGTGTCAAGGTCACCGGCTCGACCGTGCACTTCGTGGATTCCGGGGTGGACACCGGCCCGATCATCGCCCAGGAAGCGGTGCTCGTGGAGCCCGAGGACGACGAAGCCGTACTGCACGAACGCATCAAGGCAGTGGAACGCAGGCTGCTGGTGGAAACGATCGCAAAGCTCGGCCGGCGCGGCTGCGCTGTCGAAGGACGAAAGGTGATTTTCTCGTGAGCACTGGACTGCGCCCTGTTCGGCGTGCGCTCATCGGCGTCTCGGACAAAGCCGGCCTGCTGGAGCTCGCGACCGGGCTGCACGCCGCGGGCGTCGAGATCGTCTCGACCGGCGGCACCGCGAAGGTCATCGCCGACGCGGGCGTGCCGGTCACCCCGGTCGAAGAAGTCACCGGGTTCCCCGAGTCGCTCGACGGCCGCGTGAAGACGCTGCACCCGCGCGTGCACGCCGGGCTGCTCGCCGACATGGACCGGCCGGAGCACGTCGAGCAGCTCAAGCAGCTCGACATCGCGCCGTTCGACCTGCTCGTGGTCAACCTGTACCCGTTCACCCAGACCGTCGCCTCGGGTGCGAGCCCCGAGGACTGCGTCGAGAACATCGACATCGGCGGCCCGGCGATGGTCCGCGCGGCCGCGAAGAACCACGGCTCGGTGGCCGTCGTCGTCGACCCGGCGCGCTACGAGTGGGTGCTCGACCGCGTCAAGAGCGGCGGGTTCGAGCTCACCGACCGCAAGCGGCTCGCGGCGCAGGCGTACGCGCACACCGCGGCGTACGACACGGCCGTCGCGTCGTGGTTCGCCAGCGCGTACGCGCCCGCCGACGACTCCGGCTTCCCCGACTTCCTCGGCGGCACCTGGGAGCGCGGCGACGTACTGCGCTACGGCGAGAACCCGCACCAGAAAGCCGCGCTGTACAAGAACATCCACGGCGGCCTCGCGCACGCGGAGCAGCTGCACGGCAAGGCCATGTCGTACAACAACTACGTCGACACCGACGCCGCGCGCCGTGCCGCGTACGACTTCAGCGAGCCCGCGGTGGCGATCATCAAGCACGCCAACCCGTGCGGCATCGCGGTCGGCGCGGACATCGCCGAGGCGCACCGCAAGGCGCACGCCTGCGACCCGGTTTCGGCGTACGGCGGCGTCATCGCCACGAACCGGCCGGTGACGCTGGCCGCTGCCGAGCAGATCGCCGAGGTCTTCACCGAGGTCGTGCTCGCGCCCGGCTTCGACGCCGACGCCCTGGAAGTGTTGTCCCGCAAGAAGAACATCCGCCTGCTGAAGCTGCCGGAGGCCCATGGCCTCGGCATCGAGCTGCGCCCGATCTCCGGTGGGGTGCTGCTGCAGACCACCGACCAGATCGACGCTCCCGGCGACGACCCGGCCGGCTGGACGCTCGCCTGCGGCACGCCCGCCGACGAGAAGACGCTGGCCGACCTCGAGTTCGCGTGGCGCGCGGTGCGTGCGGTGAAGTCCAACGCGATCCTGCTCGCGGACGACAGCGCCACCGTCGGCGTGGGCATGGGCCAGGTCAACCGGGTCGACTCGGCGCGCCTCGCGGTGCAGCGTGCCGGCGACCGTGCCAAGGGTTCGGTCGCGGCCTCGGACGCGTTCTTCCCGTTCTCCGACGGTCTCGAGGTACTGCTCGAGGCCGGTGTCCGTGCGGTCGTGCAGCCGGGTGGTTCGGTGCGCGACGCCGAGGTGATCGCGGCGGCGGAGGCAGCCGGGGTGACCCTGTACCTGACCGGGACGCGCCACTTCGCGCACTGAGATCCGAAACTGGGGGAACAGTGTCGTATCCACCGCAGCAGCCACCGGGCTGGGGCCAGCAGCCGCAGCAGCGGCCCTGGCCCGGTTATGGCTACCAGCAGCAGCCACCTCCGAAAAAGAAGCGGACCGGGCTGTGGATCTCGCTGTCCGTGGTGTTCGCGCTGCTGGCGACGGGCATTCCACTGGGGCTGTTCGCCATGGACTACTTCGCCTCGGTGGGTGTCGCGGCGAACTCGCCGTCGCCGCGCGGCGAATGCATGGTCAAGACGGAAGGGCTGCTGGAGCGGCTGTACACCCCGACGCCGACCGGGCCGTCCGAGGAGGCGTCCGTCGGCATCGGGGAGAACGCCGGCAAGCGGTACGGCTGCAGCTGGCGGCCGATGAAGAGCGAGCACGTCCACGATCGCCAGTTGTCGGTCATCGTGTTCAAGTACCCCAGGCCGGATGTGGCGCAAGGGGACTTCAAGCTCAGGGTGAGCCCGTACAAGAAGCAGTTGACGATTCCGGGTATCGGCGAAGATTCGATACTGGAATCGCTCGACACCGACAGCTCGTTCAGCGGCGCCGAGCTCATGTTCGTGAAGGGCACGTACTACGTCGACATCATCTACAAGGGCTGGGACAAGACGTTCTTCAGCACCGAGCCGATTCCCTCGGACGAGTCGATGGCCGCGGTGAAGGATGTCGCGAACGATCTGCTGGTCGAACGCGTCAGGTGAGCTTGGCGAGCGTGTGCCGTCGTCATGACCCCGGCGGCCAAGAGCATCACGAATGACGCGCCGATGATCGCGAAGACCAGGCCCGCGAGACTTTTTCGGCGCGGCGGGTAGTAGTACGGCTGCCCGTATCGCTGCATGATCCGCGCCCCCATTCTGCTGGGGCATATGGCATTGTCGCTGGCATGAGAGCGCTCGAAAGGGCCACAAGCGCGGTTGCACTGGTCCGCGATCCGTTCACCGGCTACCCGGAGCTGTACCGCCGATTCGGGCCGGTCAGCGAGATCGGGCCGTACGTGAACCTGCTCGGTCCGGAGGCGAACAAGTTCGTCTTCGCCAACGCGGAGCTGTTCAGCTGGCGTGGCGCGTTCGAGTCGCTCATCCCGGTCGACGGCGAGACGGCGCTGATCGTCAGCGACGGTGAGGACCACCAGCGCAGGCGGCGGCTCGTCACGCCCGCGTTCAGCCGCGCGCGAATCGCGGGCTACGAGAAGACGATGGCCGCGCACGCCGACCGGGTGATCGACACCTGGCGGCCGGGGTCGGTCGTCGACGTCTACAAGGAGTTCCGTACCGCGATCCGGCGCGCGACGATCGAGGTCCTGTTCGGTCGGGTGCTCGCGGCCGACGAACCGGTGCTCGGCCATGACCTCCAGATCGCGCTCGATCTGCTCGACCAGAGCCCGCTTTTGCAGCCGGTACAACGGTTTCTGCCGTCGTACCGGCGTGCGGTCGCGGCCCGTGCGCGGGTCGAGGCGAAGGTGCGGGCGGAGATGGCACGCGACCGGTCGAGCGACGATGTGCTCGGCGCGTTGCTGGGCTCCGGACTGTCCGATGTGGAAATCGTCGATCAGGTGATCTCACTGATCGCGGCAGGCTACGAGACGACAAGCGCGGCGATGGCGTGGGCGGTGCGCGCGCTGCTGATGAACCCCGGCGAGTCCTCTTTGGACGATGTGGTTTCGGAGACCTTGCGGTTGTACCCGCCCGCGGTGATCAGCTTGCGCAAGACGGTGCGGGGGTTCACCTACGAGGGACATCGCGTGCGTGCCGGGCGTTTCGTGGTCTACAGCCCGTTCGTGACGCACCGGCTCGAAGAGGTCTGGCCGGATCCGCTGCGCTTCGACCCGAGCCGCTGGGAGACGCGGAAACCGGGGCCACACGAGTACCTGCCGTTCGGCGGCGGCCCGCATCGCTGCGTCGGCTCGCATTTCGCGACGACGGAGTTGCGGGCGATGCTCGCGCGGCTTCGGCTGCGTACTTCGCTGGAGTTGCTGGACGACGCGTTCAAACCGACCTCGCCGGCCGCGATGCGGCCCCGCGACGGCGTGCGCGTGCGGGTGCTCGCGGTCAGCTGATCAGGTGAGCGATCAGGTCTTCCTGGTGGAGGTAAGGGACTTCTTCGGGCAGTAGCCCGGCCGCGGCGTCGAGGTCGTCGGCGCGCACGAGCGCGTGGATCTCGCGGGCGAGCGGGGTCACGTCGGTGATGGAGACCGTCCACTCGTCGGCGTAGCGGCGCGCGGCCTCGCCGGAGAGGCCGAGCTGCAGTGAGCGGAAGTCGCGTGGTGCGAGGCGGAGCGTGCGCTCTGGATCCCATTGGACCCGGGTGGGTGACTGCTTGAGCAGGCGTTTCCAGGTGGCGTTGTCGGTGTGCAACGCCCGGTCGTAGTGGGACAGGCAGGCGTTGCGCAGTGCCCACTCGAAGCCGTCGCGGGTGATTTCGACGGCGAGCACGGTCTCCTGGCCTTCCTTGGTGCCCCAGCCGCAGCGATACATCATCCAGAGGAACGACGGTTTGATCCAGGTCATCCGGTCGCGTTTCCACATGGGCGGGAAGCGGTTGTCCCGCGCCGCGGGCAGGCCGATGTGCGGGCTGTATGCCTGGTAGACGGTGACCGTGTTGTCGGTCATCCGTGCGCGGATCTGATGTTTCGGGTTTTCCATGGCGCTCAGCTTGGTGGTGACCGGGTGTCCTGCGCCACTGAATTTACCTCAAGACTCCCTATATTCCGGAAGATAGGGTATTTTGAGGAATATGGATCAGGAGTTGTACTCGGTTGAGCAGGTCGCCGACCGGCTCGGCCTGCATGTGCGCACGGTGCGTAACTACGTGCGTGACGGCCGGCTCAAGGCCGTGCGCATCGGCAAGCAGTACCGGATCGCCCGTGAGGACCTCGAGGCGCTGACCGGCGGGGTGGTTCCGGCGACGCCGCGTGAGTCGGCCGTCCGGCGGCGGCGGATCGAGGTGACGACGATCGTCCAGGTCGACGCGATCGACCGCGACGGCGCGAGCCGGGTGATCCTCGGGCTCAACGCGTCGCTGCAGGGGCGTGAGCCGGGTGGGCCGCCGGTGCGTATCGAGTCCGCGTACGACGAAGAGCGCGCGAGCTTGAAGGTGATCGTGCTGGCCAGTCCGCTCGACACCGCGAAGTTGCTGGAAATAGCCGACATGCTGATGGGGTGAGCGATGAACATCTACAAGAGCGAGGCGGGCCGCCTGCTGCTCGAAGAAAAATACCGTGAGGCGCTGAAGACCTGGCCGGTCGAGCACGAGACGCTGACCGTCCCGACCCGTGAGGGCGACACTTTCGTCGTCGCGAGCGGACCGGTCGGCGCGCCGCCGGTCGTGGCGCTGCACGGCTCGATGTCGAACACGTTGCGGTGGCTGGGTTCGGTGAGCGAGTGGGCGCGAGACCATCGCGTTTACGCCGTCGACATCATCGGCGAGCCGGGGCTCAGCGCGCCTTCGCGGCCGCCGCTGGACTCCGAGGCGTACGCGCTCTGGCTCTCGGATGTGTTGCGGGAGCTGGGAATCGAGCGTGCCTCGGTGGTCGCGGAGTCGCTGGGCGGCTGGCTGGCGCTCGACTTCGCGATCCGGCGGCCGGAGCAGGTGACCAGCCTGGCGTTGCTGACACCCGCCGGTGTCGGGCGGCAGAAGATGTCGGTGTTGTTCAAGGCGTTGTTCTGGCGGCTGTTCGGGGAATGGGGGCAGCGCCGTGCCTTGTCGACCGCGGTCGGCGTCGAACTGGACCCGGTGACGGCGAGCTACGTTCTGCTCATCTCGAAGAACTTCAATCCCCGCACGAAGCCGCTGCCGGTGTTTTCGGACGAGGCGTTGCGTGGCTTGAAAATGCCGCTGCTGACCGTGGTCGGCGCCAGGGACATGATGATCGACACCACGCAGACGGCGTTGCGGCTGGGCGCGGCCGTGCCGCACGCGCGGATCGAGGTGCTGCCGTCCGCCGGGCATATGCTGCCGGACCAGACGAAGATGATCACCGAGTTCCTGGCGGCCGTCCATGCTTGAGGTCGCCGCCGAAGGGCCCTTGCTCGGGTCCTATCGCGATGCCGTCGACCTGGTCGGCGAAGCGTTGAGCGCGGACACGAACGTCGTCGTCATCCCGGTCTCGCGGCTGGGTGCCGGCTTCTTCCGGCTGGAGACGCGGATCGCGGGCGAGTTCTTGCAGAAGCTGCTCGATTACCGGCTGCGGGTGGTGATCGTCGGGGACATCGCGGAGCACCTGGCGGACTCGGACTCGCTGCGGGCTTTCGTGTACGAGTCGAACAAGGGGCGACAGGTGCGGTTCACCTCCTCCTTTGAGACTTTGGAGCAGGAGTGGCTGGCTGGCGCACGCTAAGTCTCAACCGAGTGTTCAAAGATATGATTGACTCTCATGAGTCAGGACATTCGAGACTTCGTAACCCCGTCATGTGAACTGCTGGCGTTCGGCGAGCCGACGCATCTGGGCTCGGCCTTCCGCCGGGTCCGCCATGAACTGTTCGCCCAGCTGGTGGTCAACGGCTTCCGGTCGATCGCGCTGGAGACCGACCGCGTGGCCGCGTTCATCGTGAACGACTACGTCCAAAAGGGCGTGGGAACTCTCGAAAAGGTGATGAGCGAAGGCTTTTCACACCAGTTCGGCGAGCTGGAAGACAACCGGCGGCTGGTCGCCTGGATGCGTGAGTACAACGAGGACCGCCCGGCGGAAGAACGCTTGGCATTCCACGGTTTCGACGCGCCCACCGAGAATTTCACGGCACCCAGTCCGCTCGGCTATCTCGAATACGCCCGCGACTACATGGGGCTCGATCTCGACCTCGCGAGCCTCGCGGGCGCCGACGAGCAGTGGAGCCGCACGGAAGCGATCATGGACCCGGCCATGTCGATCGGCGACACCGCACCGGCCGGCGAACTCCGGGTGCTCGCCGACGACATGCTCACCGCGCTCTACTGGCGCGGCCCTGAACTGATCGAAGCGACCTCACGTGCGGAGTGGTTCAGGGCCGAGGCGCAGCTCACCGCCGGGCTCGGCTTGCTGCGTTATCACAAGCAGGCTGCGCAAAAGCTCGAGCTGAACGCGCGGGTGTCCAGGTTGATGGCGACCCGCGACGCGCTCATGGCCCAGAACCTGTTCGCCATCAGGCGAGCCGAGACGGGCAGGGGGCCGACGTTCGTCTTCGCGCAGAACACCCACCTGCAACGGAATCTCGGCCGCTGGGAGATCGACGGCAGGGATTTCAAGTGGGCGCCTGCGGGTTCGATCGTGGGGTCGCTGGTGGGTGCGCGGTATGTCGTCGTGCTCGGAAGCCTGGGGCGGAATGCCGATATCGGGTTGGGGGAGCCTGACGCGGACACCTTCGAGGGTGCGCTGCAACGCGATATCGAGACGTGGGGCATGACGCGGGCCGCGGTTTCCGGCCGCAAGCGGACCGATGTCGAGGGGCGGCAAGGGTATTTCCCGCTCGAGCAGGCGACTGTCGATGGGGCCGACGCGTTGCTGCACATCAACGACGGCTCGACGCGCTTGGTGTAGATGGCGGTGGCCGCGCGCACCATGCTCGACACTCGCGCTTGGTGAGGGAGGCCCTCACACGCTCCGGCTTTGTGAAGGGAGCCTTCATCCAACCCAAGCTTGTGAAGGCTCCCTTCACAAAGATCAACTTGCACCAGGCGACCGATCTTTGCTCCACGTTGTCGCTTTTGCGTGCATTCTGGAGTGGGCTGGGCGGCATGAACGCTCAGCGTTGTGAACGTGGCGTTCATTCCTTCAATCGCCCGTGTGAGTCCTTTGTGGACGCTTGCTGGACGTTGCCTGGCGGTACCACCCGCTCGACCCCGGGCCGATAAAACGAAAGCGCGTGCTATTCGGTCCAGCGGACGGCTTTGCCGCCCGAACTGCCCACGATCAGCCCGCTCGAACTGACCGCGGCCGCGAACGAGATCGTCCCGGGGCCCGCGTCGTCCAGAATGCCGAGTTCCGTGACGCCGTCGGCCGTCCACCGCGCGGGGTTGGAGCGGTTTTCCGGGGTGCGTGAGTCGCCGACGATGACGCCGCCGTCGTTGATCGCCCGTGCGCCGCTGTCATCGCGGCCCGAGTTCGGGAAGCCGGGAAGCTCGGTGGCGGTGCCGTCGGTGTTCCAGCGGATGGCGAAGACGCCGTAGTCGCGGCCGACCGTGGCCTGCAGGGTGCCGACGATCGTGCCGTCGTTGTTGATGCCGGTGGCCACCGAGTAGTAGCCGTTGCGCACGTTGGGCAGTGAGACGATCGTGCCGTCCGGGTTCCAGCGGACCGCCTGGGTCCGGCCGTCGGCGCCCTGGGCCGAGCCCGCGACCGTGCCGTCGGAGGCGATTCCGGTCGCGGTGCTGGTGCGGCCGCCTGGCAGGGTGCCGAGGTCGGTCACCTCGCCCTCGGCGGTCCAGCGCACCGCGTGGCCGTCGTAGCTGTTGCCGGATTCGGCGCACCAGCCTGCCATCTCGCCGCGCTCGCTGATCGACTTGGCCTCGCAGAAGTCGATGCCGGGCAGTGAGGCGAGTTCGATGATCTCGCCTTCCGGCGTCCACATCGTCGGGCGCCGGTGGTCCGCGTTCGACGAGGAGCCGACGATCGCGCCGACGGCGTTGATCCCGTACGCGCGGCTGCCGGTGTCGCCCTCGAGCGTGCCGAGGTCGTTGACGGAGCCGTCCGGGGCCCAGCGCACGGCGTGCGTGCCGTCCTCGGTGTTCGACCAGCCGACGGCCACTCCGTCGTCGTTGACGCCCCAGGCGCCGGAGCCGGAACCGCCGTCGAGCGCGGGTAGTTCTTCGATGGACGGATCGGCGAAAGCCGCCATCGGGGTGACAGCGCCGAGCAGGAGTGCGGACCCGACGACAAAAGACAGTCTTCGCAGGTTGAGCATGGTTTTTCCTTAAATCCCCAGCCGCGGCAGACACCGCGATTCGGGCCGAGCATAACAACCTCGATCATGGCTCACGCCGGACTTTCGCCGCAGGTCACAGTCGGCTTGACAGCACTCCGCCGCGTCGTGTCTACTGGGTTTGTCGAACAAGTGTTCGAGGTGCGATTCGCCGCCTTCCCCGCGGTGACCGTAGCGCCGTCGGAGCACGCCTTTTCGCGGGGGCGTGCGCCGGTGACGCTGGTCTGAGAGGGAGCGGGTGCGGGGTGTCGGCGGGAGTGGCGCGGCTGGCTTCGTTGCCAGGGGTGAGCACGGCCAGCGGAGTGGCGTCCGCTGCCGAGCACGCGCGATCGACGGGCGGGGTTCTCAGGGTGCACCCCGCCTTCGCCGATCTGCTGCCGTCGGCTGGACTGAGGCGCGGGAGCACCGTCGCGGTGCTGGGCTCGGTCTCCCTGCTGCTCGCGTTGCTGGCGGAGGCCACGGCGGCCGGGTCGTGGGCCGCAGTGGTGGGCGTGCCCACGCTCGGCCTGGCCGCCGCGGAAGAGCTCGGCGTCGAGGTGGGCAGGCTCGCTCTCATACCCCGCCCCGGCGTCGAGTTCCCCGCGGTGACGGCCGCGCTGCTGGACGGGGTCGATCTGGTGGCGGTCGGGGCCGCCGGGGTGAACGCGCAGGTGGCCAGGCGGCTGTCCGCGCGGGCACGGCATCGGGACGCCGTGCTGCTGGCGCTGGGTTCCTGGCCCGGCGCCGAGGTGGAGCTTCGCTGCGAACCGGGCCGCTGGTCCGGGCTCGAAGCGGGGTATGGGCACCTGCGTGCTCGTGGAGTCGTGGTCCACGCCCGGGGAAGGGGTGCGGCGGCACGGCCCATGAGCACGCGGGTGCTCTTGCCCGGTCCGGCGGGAGTCGTTGCGAGACAAGAACAAAACGTGCATTCGATCTTTTCTTCGGAGGTCGGGTGAACGGCAAGCGCATGCTGGTCCTCTGGTGCCCGGACTGGCCAGCGGTGGCGGCGGGGGCCGCCGAAGGGCACTCGCCGCATTTGCCAGCCGCGGTCTTTTCAGCCAATCGAGTGGTCGCGTGCACGGCGGTCGCCAGATCGGCAGGCGTCCGCCGCGGCATGCGGCGGCGTGAGGCGCAGGCCAAATGCCCGGAGCTGGGCGTGTTCGGCGAGGACGACGGGCGCGACGCCCGGCTGTTCGAGCCGGTCGCGGCCGCCGTGGAAGAGCTGGTCGTCGGGGTCGAGGTGGTGCGGCCTGGACTGGTCGCGGTGCCGGTGGACGGCGCCGCCGGGTACTTCGGCGGCGAGTACCAGCTGGTCGAGAAGCTGGTCGACCACGTGTCCGGTGCGGCGGGCGTGGAATGCCAGGTCGGCGTCGCGGACGGGTTGTTCGCCGCGACGCTGGCGGCGCATCGGTCGGCGCTGGTCGAACGGGGCGCGGCCGCGGCTTTCCTGGCCCCGCTGGGCATCCACGAGCTCGATCAGCCGGGCGCGGAGCGGGCCGAGCTCGTGGACCTGCTCAAAAGACTCGGCCTGCGCACGCTCGGCACGTTCGCCGCGCTGGCCGAGCGGGACGTGATCACCCGGTTCGGCGGTGCCGGCCTGCTCGCGTACCGGCTGGCGGCAGGCCGGTCGGATCGGCCGCCGTCCCGGCGTAAACCACCGCCGGAATTGGCCATCAGCAAGACTTTCGAACCGCCATTGGACCGGGTGGACGCCGCCGCGTTCATCGCGAAGCCGCTCGGCGAGCGGTTCCACGCCGGGCTGGCGAGCCGGGGGCTGGCCTGCACGAGGATCGGCATCTACGCGGTCACCGAGCGCGGCGAGGAGTTCGGCCGGGTCTGGCGTTGCGCGGAACCCCTTACCCCGCAAGGAATCGCGGACCGGGTGCGCTGGCAGTTCGAGGGCTGGCTCAAGGCGCGCGACCGTCCGACGTCCGGTGTGGTGCGGCTGCGGCTCGAACCGGAAGAGACCGTCGAAGGCCGTTCACTGCAGCTCGGACTGCTCGGCACCGAACACGCGCTCGCCGCCGACAAGGCCGCGAGGGCGTTGGTGCGAGTGCAGGGTCTACTCGGCCCGGAGAGCGTCTTCACCGCGTTGCTCGACGGCGGTCGCGGGCCCGCCGAGCGGGTCCGGCTGGTGCCTTGGGGTGACCCGCGCGCCGAGACCGCGCCGGAGGGCACGACATGGCCTGGCCGGTTGCCGTCGCCTTCACCGTCGATCGTGTTCGACCGGCCGGTGCGGGCCGGTGTCGTCGACGTGGACGGCCGCGAGGTCGCCATCACCGCCAGGAGACGGGTCACCGCGCCGCCGTATCAGGTCAGCCTCGACGGCGGCGCACCGAAGCTGGTGCTCGACTGGGCGGGCCCGTGGCTGGTGGACAGCCAGTGGTGGGCACGTGACGGCAGAGGCGTCGCCGCCCGCATCCAGGTGCTGCTGGAAGACGACACCGCGCTGCTGCTGGCGCGGATGGGCGGGGACCGTCCGATGTGGACAATCGAAGGGATGTACGACTGATGTCCGAGGAAGAGGACTATAACCAGCAGTTGCTGGAGTGGCTCGACATCGACCTGGCGACGCTCATCCCGGTGCAGCGGGCCTCCCCGGAAAACCTACGGAGCTGACGTGGGCTGGAACAACCCGCCGATGCGGTGGGAGGAGCTCAACCGGGCGCTCACCGGTGATCCGCCCGGCGACGGCAACGACAGCCCGGCGTGGGGCCGCAAGCGCGAGGGTTACCTCCGTCCCGGCGAACTCGGCCTGCGTGGCACCGACGACGCGGGCACCGGCACCCGCGTGCCGTACGCCGAGTTGCACTGCCATTCCAACTTCAGCTTCCTCGACGGCGCGAGCCATCCCGAGGAACTGGTCGAGGAGGCCGCCAGGCTCGGGCTCGACGCCATCGCGCTCACCGACCACGACGGCATGTACGGCGTGGTCCGCTTCGCCGAAGCGGCACGCGAACTCGGCGTGCGCACGGTGTACGGCACCGAGCTGAGCTTCGAGCTTTCCCAGCCACAGAACGGGATCGCCGATCCCGAAGGCGAGCATCTCCTGTTGCTCGCGCGCAAGACCGACGGCTACGCGAGCCTGTGCCGGGCGATCACCGCGGGCCAGTTGCGCGGGCACGACGTGGAACTGCCCAAGGACCAACGCGCGGAGAAAGGGCGCCCGGTCTACCGGCTCGAGGAGGTCGCCGAGGAGGTGCGCGGGCAGTGCGCGGTGCTCACCGGCTGCCGCAAGGGCGCGGTGCGCAAGGCATTGCTCACCCAGGGCGCGGACGCGGCGGCCATGCGCCTTCAGGAGCTGGTCGACCTGTTCGGCGCCGGCAACGTCTACGTCGAGCTGATCGACCACGGCCAGCCGCTCGACAGCACGCACAACGACATTCTTTTCGCTATGGCCAAGGAGTTCCACCTGCCGACGGTCGCCACCACCGCCGCTCACTACGCGCGGCCGGAGCGCGGCAGGCTGGCCGCGGCGATGGCCGCGATCAGGGCCAGGCGCAGCCTCGACGACATGGAGGGCTGGCTGCCCGCGTCGGGCATGGCCTTCCTGCGGTCCGGCGAGGAGATGGAGGACATCTTCGGGAAGCGGTACCCCGGCTCGGTGCGCCGTGCGGCGCTGCTGGGCACCGAATGCGCCTTCGACCTCAAACTGGTGGCGCCGAAGCTGCCGCCCTTCGACGTGCCGGAGTGGCACAGCGAAGCGACCTTCCTGCGTGAGCTGACCTACATCGGCGCGCTTCAGAAATTCGGCCCCCGCGCCGAGCAGCCCGAGGCGTACGAGCAGCTCGACCACGAACTGCGGATCATCGAAGACCTGGGGTTCCCCGGCTACTTCCTGATCGTGCACGACATCGTCGACTTCTGCCGTCGCAGCAACATCCTTTGCCAGGGCCGGGGATCCGCGGCCAACTCCGCGGTTTGTTACGCGCTGGGCATCACCAACGTCGACGCCGTGAAGGAAGGCCTGCTGTTCGAGCGGTTCCTCGCGCCGGACCGTGACGGTTACCCGGACATCGACGTCGACATCGAGTCCGACCGCCGTGAGGAGGCCATCCAGTACGTCTTCGAGAAACACGGCAGGCTCCGCACCGCGCAGGTGGCGAACGTGATCACCTACCGCTCGCGCTCCGCGGTCCGTGACGCGGCGCGCGCGTTCGGTTTCCCGACCGGGCAGCAGGACGCGTGGAGCAAGCAGATCGACCGCTGGGGTTCCTTGCGGGAGACGGAAAAGGACCACGATCACGACATCCCGGACGAGGTCGTCGCGCTGGCGAACGCGCTCGAGGACTTCCCGCGACACCTCGGGATCCATTCGGGCGGCATGGTCATCTGCGACCGGCCGGTCAGCGAGGTCTGCCCGATCGAGTGGGCCAGGATGGAGAATCGCAGTGTCCTGCAATGGGAAAAGGATGACTGCGCGAACGTCGGGCTGGTGAAGTTCGACCTGCTCGGCCTCGGCATGCTGTCCGCGCTGCACTACATGCTCGACCTCGTCGAGGAGCACAAGGGCGAGAAGATCGACCTCGCCAGGCTCGACATCAAGGACAAGAACGTCTACGACATGCTCTGCCGGGCCGACGCGATCGGCGTCTTCCAGGTGGAGAGCCGGGCGCAGCTGGCGACGCTGCCCCGGCTGAAACCCAGCTGTTTCTACGAACTCGCCGTCGAGGTCGCGCTGATCCGGCCAGGCCCGATCCAGGGCGGGTCCGTCCATCCCTACATCCGGCGCAAGACCGGCCAGGAAACCTGGGATTACGACCATCCGTTGCTGTACAAGGCTTTGCACAAGACGTGCGGGGTGCCGCTGTTCCAGGAACAGATGATGCAGATCGCGCTCGACGTCGCGAACTTCACCGCGGCCGAGGCCGATCAGCTCAGGCACGCCATGGGCTCCAAGCGGTCGGAGAAGCGGATGGAACGGCTGCGGAAGCGGTTCCTCGACGGCGCGGTGCTGAACGGGGTCGAGCTCGAACTCGCCAAGAAGATCTTCCTGAAGCTCAAGGCTTTTTCGAACTTCGGCTTCCCGGAGAGTCACGCGCTGAGCTTCGCCCATCTCGTCTTCTCCAGCGCGTATTTCAAGCTGTATCACCCGGATGCCTTCTGTGCGGCGCTGCTGCGCGCCCAGCCCATGGGGTTCTACTCCCCGCAGTCGCTGGTCGCCGACGCGCGGCGGCACGGTGTCACCGTGCTCGGACCGGACGTCAACGCCAGCCTTCCGCACGCCACCCTCGAAGGCGAAGGGACCGTCCGATTAGGACTAGCCAGTATCCGGACTATCGGGCAGCCGCTGGCCGAACGCATCTTCGAAGAGCGCGAGCAGGGGCAGTATCAGGACATGACCGACGTCGCCAGGCGCGTCCGGCTGACCACCCCGCAGGTGGAGGCACTGGCGACGGCAGGCGCGTTCGGCTGCTTCCTCGAAGACCGGCGGCAGGCGCTCTGGGCAGCCGGGCCCGCAGCCGAGGAGCGCGCGGAAAAGCTGCCGGGCAGTCCGATCGACGCGCCGTCACTGCCCGGAATGGACGGTCTCGACCTGGCCGTCGCGGATGTCTGGGCGACCGGCGTGTCTCCGGACAGCTTCCCGACGCAGTTCATCAGGGAGCGTCTCGACGCGCTCGGCGTGGTGCCAGCCGGCAAGCTCAAGGATTGCGATGACGGTCAGCGGGTACTCGTCGGCGGCGCGGTGACGCATCGCCAGCGTCCGGCGACCGCGGGCGGTATCACCTTTCTCAACCTCGAAGACGAGACGGGGATGATCAACGTGATCTGCACACTCGGCCTCTGGCGGCGTTATCACCGCATCGCCAGGAACAGTGCCGCGCTGCTCGTCCGCGGCGTGGTGGAGAAGAACGAAGGTGTGGTCAACATCCTGGCCGACCGGCTGCAGAACCTGCCCATGCGCATCCGCACGAAGTCACGGGATTTCCATTAGCTGTACGCGTCTTCTTCGACCACCCGTTTGACGTCGAGCAGTGTCCGGCGTAACTCGGGAAGTCCGATAGAGCCGAGTGCCAGCCTAAGTGCTTGCGGTACATGGGTGGTAGTGGCGAACGGCTCGGCGGTGGAGACGTAGATCCGTTGACGGGCCAGTGTCGCCGCGATCCGGTCCGCTCGCGCGTTCTCCACCAAAGGCAACCAGGCGAAGTAGGACGACGGATGACTCACGAGTCCATTGAGGACTTCGCGGGCGATGGCTTGCCGTGTGGTCGCGTCCTCGCGTTTCCGGGCTTCGAGACGGTCGGCGGTGCCGTCGTCGAGCCAGCGGCAGGCGATCGTGGTGGTGAGTGCGGGCGTGTTCCAGGTGGTCGCCCTGATCGCGCGTTCGATGCCGGGGACCAGTGCGCCGGGAGCCGCGACGAAGCCGACACGCAAGCCGGTGGCGATGCTCTTGGACAGGCTGGAGACGTAGATCGTGGTCTCCGGCGCCAGCGCCGCGAGTGGCGGCGGGCAGTTCTCGGCCAGGTAGGCGTAGGCCGCGTCTTCGATGATGAGCAGGCCATGGCGGCGCGCGATCGCCACCAGCCGTTTGCGTGCGCGGGCGGAGAGCACCCAGCCCAGCGGGTTGTGCAGCGTCGGCATCGCGTAGAGCGCGCGGACCGGCCGCTGGGCGCAGAGTTGTTCGAGCGCGTCGAGATCGGGGCCGCGCGGGGTGACCGGCAGCGGCGCCAGCTCCAACCCGAGCGAGTGCGCGAGCACCTTGAAACCGGGGTAGGTGAGCGCGTCCACCGCCACGATGTCACCGTGCTGGAGCGTCGCCATGGCCGTCGCCGCGAGTCCGTGCTGGGCTCCGCTGACAATGAGGACCTGGTCGGCGTTCACGGCCACACCGCGGCGGAGGAGGTGGCGGGCGACCGAGGCCCTGTCGCCGGTGCGCCCGCGATGGGGCTGGTAGTGCAGGAGCGCGTCGAGATCGCCCGCGGTCGCCAGTTCTCGCAGCGCGTGGCGCAAAAGGTCCGCCTGGCCCGGCACCGTGGGGTAGTTGAAACTGAGGTCGACGGCGTCGACCGCCAGCGTGCGCTGATCGATCCCTTGGCCGGGCGGCACCGCCAGATCGCGGACGAACGTGCCGCGGCCCTGTTCACCGCTGACCAGGCCCATCGCTTCCAGCTCGGCGTAGACGCGGGTCGCGGTCACCAGCGCGATGCCTTCGCGCGCGGCGAGTTCGCGGTGGGTGGGCAGGCGGGTCCCGGCGGCCCAGCGTCCTGACCGGAGGTCGGCGGCGAGAGCGTCGACCACCTGCTTGTACCGGGGTATCCGTGCCACGCCCCGGATTGTATCCATGACAATTATTCGACTGTCATGGATCAGATTCCTAGGCTTCGGTCATGCACATCGCGATCCTGACCTTCGAGGGTTACAACGAACTCGACTCGCTCATCGCGCTCGGCGTGCTCAACCGGGTCAAACTGCCCGGCTGGCGGGTGTCGATCGCCTGTCCCTCGCCAGCCGTCCGCTCGATGAACGGCGTCGTGATCTCCTCGATGGCGACGTTGGAAGAAGCTTGCGCCGCCGACGCGGTCATCGTCGGGAGCGGGGCGCGAACCCGCGAGGTCGTCGAGGACCCGGCGATCATGTCGGTGCTGAGCGATCTCGATCCAGGACGGCAGCTGCTCGCCGCGCAGTGTTCCGGAACGCTCGTGCTCGCCAAACTCGGGCTGCTCAAAGGTGTTCCGGCTTGCACCGACCTCACGACCAAGCCGTGGGTCGTCGCGGCCGGGGTCGAGGTCCTCAACCAACCCTTGTACGCCAAGGGAAATGTCGCCACCGCCGGTGGCTGCCTCGCGTCGCACTACTTGGCTGCCTGGGTCATCAGTCACCTGGTCGGCGTCGAAGCCGCCGCGGAGGCGTTGCATTACGTCGCTCCGGTGGGAGAGAAAGAGGAATACGTCTCGCGGGCAATGCGCAATGTGACGCCCTATCTCCACCTGGGAGAAAAGCGCGGACCTGACAGTGATGCGCCGAGGTCATACGTACGTCAATGAGGCTTGGGCTAACCTGGAAAAGGTTTCGCTGCGGAAATCAGACCCGCGCCACTCAACCGAATTCCACGGGAGAACGAGCCCATGTCGATCCACGAAGATCTGCTGCCGCGCGCCCTTTTCGTCGAGAACACTGCCTCCTCTGCTGTCGGTGACCTACTGTTTCGGGCAGCTGGCCAGCACCAGGACAGTGGGCTTCTTTACGCCACAACCGGCCAGTTCGTCCGTTATCCGGAATTGCGCGACGAAGCACTCCGCGTTTTGGGTGGTTTGCGCGAAATCGGCGTGCGGCCCGGTCAGGTGGTCGTGCTGCTTCCCGAGCAGGGTGAAGACTTCATTCCCGCTTTATGGGCGTGTTTCCTCGGCGGGTTCATTGCCTGCGCACCGGCTCCGATTACCGATTCATTGAATGAACGGGTGGCGCGGCTCAAACAGCTGGACGAACTGCTCGATCGGCCGTTCTTCGTGACCGACGATCTCGCGCTGACTTCCCGTGCCGCGGAAAGCGGCTTACTGGTCGCCGGAATCGAGCAGGCGCGGCTGCTGGGCGCCACGATCACGCCGCACGAGGTCCGGCCGTATCGCCCTGACCCGTCCGAGGTCGCCTTGACCATGCTGACCTCCGGTTCGACGGGGGTGGCCAAGGCGGTGCAGCTGACGCACGCGAACCTGCTGGCCGCGCTGGCGGCGAAGATCGACGCGCTGACGTTGACCGCCGAGGACGTCATGCTCAACTGGGTCTCGTTCGACCACGTCGCGGCCACCATCGAGACCCACATCCTGCCGCTGGCCGCGGGCGCGGTGCAGGTGCACGTCCCGCCGTCGCACGTGCTCGCCGATCCACTGGAGTTCCCCCGGCTGATCGGCAGGCACGGCGTGACCATCACGTTCACCCCCAACTTCCTGCTCGGCCTGGTCAACGCCGAGCTCGACCGGCTGACCGAGCCGCTGGACGCGGACCTTTCCGCCGTCCGGTACGTCATCTCCGGCGGCGAGGCCAACCCGGTCAGCACCGGTGTCGGATTCCTCGACCGCCTCGCGCCGTATGGGCTGCACAGCAGGGCGCTGTGGCCCGCGTTCGGGATGACCGAGACCTGCGCGGGTTCCCTTTACAACCAGGAGTTCCCCGACGCCGACGCCGGCGCGGGGACTGGAGATCCGCATCGCCGCCGAGGACGGCACGGACGTCGGTGAGGTCCAGCTGCGCGGACCGATGATCACGCCCGGCTACCGCGACAACCCCGATGCCAACGCGGCCTCCTTCACCGAGGACGGCTGGTTCCGCACCGGTGACCTCGGCAGCATGCGCGACGGCAGGCTGACGCTGGCCGGTCGCAGCAAGGATTCCATCGTCGTCAATGGCGTCAACTACTACAGCCACGACCTCGAAGCGGTGATCACCGCGCTGCCGGGTGTCGAGCCGTCCTTCGTCGCGGCCTTCGCGATCCGGCCGCCCGGTAGCGACACTGAAGAGCTGGTCGTCGCCTTCGCCGCCGACGCGGCCGACGAAACCGCGTTGTACCGGGTGGTGACGGCGGTACGCGACCGTGCCGCCCAGCACTGGGGTTTCCGTCCGGCGCTCGTGTTGCCGCTGCCGCAGGAGGAATTCCCGAAGACCAGCCTCGGCAAGATCCAGCGTCCGCTCATGCGCCGCAACCTGGAGTCCGGCGTCTACGCCGAGCACGAGTTCGCGGTGGCAGACCTGGTACGGCGGAAGCTGGGCGGCTACACGGCACCCGAGGGGCCGACCGAGGAGATCCTCGCCGAGGTTTACGGCCAGGTCTTCGGTCTTGACCCGGCGACGGTCAGCGCGACCGCGAGTTTCTTCGACCTGGGCGGCACTTCCATCGATGTGCTGCGCCTGCGCCGCCTGGTCGAGCAGCGCCTGCCCGGCACCGAGGTGACCGTGCCGCAGCTGTTCGGCGCGCCGACCGTGCGGCTGCTCGCGACCCGCGTCGACGCGGCCGGTGACCTGCCGTACGACCCGATCGTGCCGCTGCAGACCAGCGGATCGGGAACGCCGCTGTTCTGCGTGCACCCGGCAGGCGCCGAAGTGCTCGTCTTCGTCGCGCTGGCCAAGCACTTCACCGGCGAGCGGCCGTTCTACGCCTTGCGGTTCCGTGGTTTCGGGGCGGCCGAGGAGCCGTTCGGCAGCTGGGACGAGATGGTCGGCTGCTACGTGGACGCCATCCGTCGCACCCAGCCGGAAGGGCCGTACGCGCTGACCGGCTATTCACTCGGCGGCGCCATCGCCTTCGACGTGGCGAAGCGGCTGGAGGCGGCGGGCGAGCGCGTCGACTTCTACTGCAGCATCGACCTGCCGCCGCACATTCCCGACATCGACGTCTTCGATTTCGCTTGCACGGCAACGAATCTGGCGTTG
This sequence comes from Amycolatopsis sp. NPDC059657, assembly GCF_042734395.1. Lineage (NCBI taxonomy): Bacteria > Bacillati > Actinomycetota > Actinomycetes > Pseudonocardiales > Pseudonocardiaceae > Amycolatopsis > Amycolatopsis sp. NPDC059657. The sequence goes on from NZ_JBHWEB010000029.1 coordinate 22,227, forward strand.
TTCGTGGGACTGACGAACGTCGAACAGCTGGAGACGCTGCCGCCGGTGCTGCGTGGACTGTCCCACGAGGATCAGCTGGCTCACCTGATCGGGCTCGCGAGCCCGGCCAGGCTCGCCGAGCTCGACCTGGACCTGGCCCAGTTCAGCGAGTGGGTGCACATCGCGCACGCGCTGGTCACCGCGGCGAAGACCTACGAGCCGACGGACACGGTCGAGGGTGTCACCGTGCTGTACGCGTCACCCCTGCGGTGGACCAAGGAGGACTGGTCCGCGCGCATCCATCGCTGGGACGAGCATTCGCGCACACCTGTGCGCTATCGGCGGGTGCCGGGCGAACACCACACGCTGCTCGGCCCCGAGTTCGTCGCCGCGTTCCATCAGGTGCTCGACGCCGAGCTGAAGCGAGCGCTCGGTGAGGACTGACGTCCCGCTGCGCTTCGAGGTGCGCTCATGGGGCCCGGCCGATGGGCGCACCTTGCTCGCGTTGCACGGGTTTCCGCAGGAGGCAGGCAGCTGGGACGGACTGGCCAGGCTGCTCGCGGGTCGGGGCGTCCGGGTGATCGCGTTCGACCAGCGTGGGTACTCACCCGGTGCCAGGCCCGCGCTGGAAACCTATGACCTGGACGGTTTCGTCGGCGACGCGCTGGCCGTCGCCGACGCACACGGGCTGGACCGGTTCGACGTCGCCGGGTTCGGTGTCGGCGCGATGCAGGCTTGGGCGCTGGCGGGCATGCACCCCGGCCGGGTCCGGACGCTGACCACCCTCCGCTACCCGCATCCCGCCGCGCTCGCGCACGGCCTGCGCACCGATCCGGCGCAGGCCGCGGCCTGGGCGAAGCTCGACCGCCTCAAACCGCCCCGGCCCGCGGCCCGTGCCCTGCTCGCCGACAACGCCGGTGGCCTGCGCGGTTTCCTCCGTGGGTCCGGAATGGACCCCGCGCTGATCGGGCGCACCGTGGCTCGGCTCGGCACGGTCGAGGCGCTTTCCGGTGCGCTGGCCTGGAATTCGGTATCGGCCGACGACTTGGCCGCTGTGCCGATGACGGCCGTTCCTACCCTGTTCTTCCACTCGGTGGGCCCGGCGCTGACCGTGAGGACCGCGTCGCGGTGCGGAGACTGGGTCACCGGGCCGTTCCACGCGATCGAGCTGGACGGCGCGGGCCACTGGATCGTGGAGACCTGCCCGGAGCGGCTATTCGAACCGATTCTGGCTCATCTAGGACAAGTATTGGCCTAGATGGTCCTTAACGTTGGTCTCAGCCAATCGAAAAGGAGCCAGACAATGCCGATTCCCGAGGGCTACCACACCGTCACCCCGTGGATCATCACCCGCGACAGCCGCCAGGCGATGGCGTTCGCCGCACGGGCGTTCGACGCCGAGGAGATCGCGGTGGTGGCCATGCCCGACGGCTCCGTCGGGCACGCCGAAATGCGGATCGGCGACTCGGTGGTGATGTTCTTCGACTCGCGCCCCGAATGGCAGGACACGCCCTGCTTCCTGCGGCTGTACGTCGAGGACGGCGACGCCACGTTCAAGCAGGCGCTCGAAGCGGGCGCCACCGCGGTCACCGAGATGACCGAGCTGTTCTTCGGCGACAAGGTCGGCCGCGTCCGCGATCCGCTCGGCAACGTCTGGTGGATCCAGGAGCGGCTGGAGGACCTCGATGAGGCGGAAGCCATGCGCCGCATGGCAATGCCTCGCTATGCCGACGCGATGGATTACGTGACGAGCGCGAATGTCGTACCCCTTCGTTAGGGTGTGATCAGCGACGCGGAGGTGAGCACGGTGGAGTGATCCACCCGCTCCGGGGCAACCCCGGGGCGCACCATGGCACCTGCGCACGGCACCCCACGCCGATGGGCACGCTCCGCGGACGACGCGGCGCGGTCGAACGGAGAAAAGGTCGCCTCCGCGTCGCTCTTCAGGTACTGGAAAGGATTTCGGGTGCTCGGTCCGGTGTGGCGGTGGCCGGTCGCGCGCTGGGAGACGTTCGCGGACTGCGCGCGGGCGCTGGATCTGACGGAAGGGGAGCTGAGCTGGTTCGCTGACACACGCACGTGGAACAGGCGCGCGGACGCACCGTTGCGGCACTACACGTATCGCTGGATCCCGTCGGCGAGCGGTGGGATCAGGCTGCTCGAACGGCCGAAGCCGCGGCTCGCCGAGCTGCAACGGCGAGTGGTCCGCCATGTCGTCGGCGCGCTGCCGGTGCACGACGCCGCGCACGGTTTCCGTGCGGGCAGGTCGTCGCTGACCTGCGCCACGCCGCACGCCGGCCAGGCGCTGGTCGTGCGCATGGACCTCGAGGGTTTCTTCCCGTCGGTGTCCGCGCGCCGGGTCCGCTCGCTGCTCCTGCTCGCGGGCTACCCGGAAGCCGTGGCCGTCGCGCTGGCCGGAGTGCTCACCACGGCCGCGCCGGTCGACGTGATCACCGCCGCGCCCGGCGGCACGCGCGACGCGTCCCGCGTGCGGCTGCTGAACAATCTCGCCCGCACACACCTGCCGCAGGGCGCGCCGTCGTCGCCATCGGTGGCGAACGCGGTCGTCCACCATCTCGACCACAGGATCGCCGGGCTCGCGCGCGTACTCGGCGCCACGTACACCCGTTACGCCGACGATCTCGCCTTCTCCGGGCCTGCTGACCTGCCGTTGCACCGGCTGCTGCCGGGTGTCCGCGAGATCGTGCGCGCTGAGGGATTTCGCTTACGGGACAGCAAGACTTCGATTGCCGCGGCGCACCACCGGCAACGCGTCGCAGGCCTGGTCGTCAACTCCGCGCCCGCCGCGGCCCGCTCCGACTACGACGACCTGCGCGCGTTGCTGCACAACTGCGCCCGCACCGGTCCGGCGGCGCAAAACCGTTGCGGGCGCCCGGATTTCCGCGCGTACCTGCTCGGCCGCATCGGCTGGATCGGTACCGGTCATCCCACGTGTGCCGCCCGGCTCCGCGCGCTGTTCGACCGCGTCGAGTGGCCGGATACGCTGCCGGTGTGATCGAAACGGGCGAGGACTACCGCGACGCCGTCATGCCGAGAGCGCACTGGGAGAAGCGGCAGTTCGTCCGCTGCGACTTCAGCGAGGCCGACCTGCGCGGCCTGCGCACGCAAGGCTGCACCTTCGACGAGTGCGACTTCACCAAGGCGGACCTCGGCGACTCCGTGCACACGTCGTCGGCGTTCCGCTCGTGCACCTTCGACCGCACGGTGCTCGCGGACACCAGCTGGTCGGGCTGCTCACTGCTCGGATCGTCCTTTGTGGACTGCCGAATGCGCCCGATCTCCTTGAAGGACTGCGACTTCTCGCTCGCCTCACTCAGCCGCGCCCGCCTCGGCAAAGTCGGATTGGCAGGCCTCCGCTTCCGCGAGGCCAACCTGCTCGACGCCGACCTCTCCGACACCGACCTCACCGGAGCCGACCTGCGCGGCGCCCGCCTCCAGGGCGCCAACTTCGCGGGCGCCGACCTCCGCTCGGCCAAACTCGACGCACACGGCCTGGTCCAGGGCACCTTCACCGGCGCGACCGTCGACCTCGAAACGGCCGTCGCCTACGCGGCCGCCCACGGCCTCCTGGTCACCTAGGGAAAAAAATCCCAATGCGGCATTGGTCAGGTTTCAGCGCCCCAATGTGGCTTTCGTCAGCTCAGAGCTGACGAAAGCCACATTGGGATTTTTTTGGCTCAGTCGACCGGGGGCTCGCCTGGGTCCAGCTCGATCAGGTCGCCCTCGGCCAGCAGGGTTTCGATCGAGGCGGGCAGCAGGTAGGCCGAGCCGCCGCCGGGCTGGTTGAACCACGGGATCGCGACGCCTGCCAGTGCTTCGATCGGGCGTTGCACCCGGTACACGTGGTACGGCCGGTTGACCCACTCCGGGACCAGCGAGCGCTCCTCGAACGGCGTCCCGGCGGCGTACGTCAGGTTGCCGTTCGGGCCACCGAAGCGGTCGAGCTCGCTGCCCGCGGGCAGCTCGCGGAGCTCCTTGCCTCGGAACAGCGTCAACGGCGGCTCGCCCGCCATCGGGCCGATCGGCCACTGCTGGTTCGACGAAGGAGCGGCCGCGCGAGCGGGCTCCTGCCTCGGGGGCACCGGAACCGCGACGGTCGGCGCAGGTGGCGGCGGCTCCCGGCGCGGGGGCGCCGGCGGTGCGGGAGGCACCGGCGGGACGGCCGGTGCGGCGGGCGGAGGCGGGATCGGCGCTCCCTGTCCACGCTGCGGCAAGGGTGCCGGGGGAGGCGGTGTGGCGGCGAGCGGCGGCGCCGCGATGGTGGGCGGGCCACCACGCGGGTCCTCCGCGAGCGTCGCCTGAGGGTCGAAGTCGTCCTGCGCCGGGGGAGCCGCGGCGGGCACACCCGTCGCCTGCTCCGGCGTCAACGTCGCCATGACCGGCGCGGGCGGCTCTTCGACGACCGGCTCCGGTTCGGGCTCGGGTTCCGGCTCCGGCGGCGCGGCGAAGGCCTGGCCGTCCGGGTCGAGCAGCAGCTTGCCGAGCATGAACGCCGCGGCGTCCTCGGCGTCGCCGAACACGGCGGGGTTGGTCAGCTCGCCGTCGTACCAGCCGACCCGCCAGCCCGACTCGATCTCTTCGACGCTCCAGCCACGGTCGGCCGGCTCGCCGATGCGGTACGCCTCCGCGGGCACGTTCAGCTCGCCCAGCTTCGCCTGCAGCTGGTTCAGCACCGGCTCACGCGGTTCGGGTTCCGGTTCCGGCTCGGGTTCGGGCTCCGGCTCTGGTTCCGGCTCGTGCACGACCGGGACCACCGGCGCCTGCGGCACAGGCTCGGGCACTGGCGGCGGCGCGAACGCGGTCGGGTGCTCGACACCGGGCTCGGTGCCGTTCGCGCCCATCCCGGCAGGCACCTCTTCGGTGATCTCCTCCGGGCTCTCCTCGATCAGCTGAGCGGCAGGCTCCGGCTGGTGGAACGCTTCCTCTTCCTCGTCGAAGTCGTCGATGAACGGATCGTGGATCTGGGTCTGGTCGAACTCGTCCTCGAACGGCGGATGCTCGGCCGCGACGGGCGCGGGCGGCTCCGGCTCGGCCGCCGGCGGCGCCGGCGGCGGTGCGACCGGGGGAGCAGGGGGCGGGGGCGGCGGCGCACTGGCCTGCGGCGGGACCTGGGCAGGCCGCGGCGGCTGGAGGTACGCGGCGGCCGCCTGCAGCGTCGCCTCGTCGGCCTCCGGCAGCGCGAACCCGGTGCCCCTGATGTGCTCGACCAGGTCAGGCTCGGGAGACACCCCGTACTCACGCAGGTAGAAGTTGACGGCGGCAGGCCAGATCCACTGCCCGTCGCTGTGGAACGCCACCGGCACGGTCGCCTCGGGCGTCTGGGCGAGCCGGTCGACGTCGTAGCCGCGCTCGGAGACCACGAGCGGCGCGGCGTCGAGGTAGTCGAGCAGCCTGTCCTGCTCGTCGACCTCGAGGTCGGGCCGGTTGATCACCGGACGCCCTGCCGGGCCGATGGTGTCGAAGATCCGCGCGATGCGGAACCGGGGGCCGCCTTCCGGCTGCAGCCCCGACATGCGGCGGATGAGCCACTCGGGGACGTTCTCCTCCGAGCGCGGGAACATCCGCAGCTCGTCGGAGTAGGCCTGCGGCGGCGGCGCGAGGTGCCAGCGCGGCTCGTCGCGGTTGTACTCCAGGTTGTAGCTCGACGGGTGGTCCAGCTGGTACTTGGCGTTGAACCAGGTACCGCGGCCGTCCCGGTACATCCCGGCACGGAGCTTGCCGAACAGGGTCGCGATGTCGTGGGTGGCGACCCACTCGACCGCGGCGCCGTCCTCGGTGATGATCTCGCCGGTCATCTCGTGGTACCTGCCGACGGCTCGGTACTCCGCGGTGACCCGGCGCCAGTCGCGCGGGGCGGCTCGCAGCAGGGCAAGGCCGATCTGCTTGACCAGTGTGTCCTGCTCGGTCGCGTTCAGCTGGGTCGTCGGTTGTGCCACGTGAACATTTTGACTGTTCAACGGCCGCTGTGCACCCCGCATGTGAGGTTTGCGGCCTTGAACACCTTCTGAAATGCCTTGACCTGGGCAAATGTGTCCACACTGAACCCGTCGGAGACGGCTTTGCCAGAATGGGCGCCGTGACGGCGATCGTTCTGGACGGCAAGGCCACCAAAAACGCCATCTTCGCGGAGCTCGCGCCCCGCGTCGCGGCTCTCGCTGAGCGGGGGGTGACGCCCGGGCTCGGCACCGTCCTTGTGGGTGACGACCCCGGCTCGCACTCCTACGTGAAGATGAAGCATGCGGACAGCGCGAAGATCGGCATCAACTCGATCCGCCGCGACTTGCCTGCCGACATCACGCAGGAGAAGCTCGAAGCCGTCATCGACGAGCTCAACGCCGACCCGGCCTGCCACGGCTACATCGTGCAGCTCCCACTGCCGAAACACCTGGACGCGGGCCCGATCCTGGAGCGCATCGCGCCGGAGAAGGACGCCGACGGGCTCGCGCCGGGCAGCCTCGGCCGCCTCGTGCTCGGCCAGCCGGGGCCGCTGCCCTGCACGCCTTACGGGATCATCGAACTGCTGCGCCGCCACGACGTCCCGCTGAACGGCGCGAACGTCACGGTCGTCGGCCGCGGGATCACCGTGGGTCGCACCATGGGCTTGCTGCTCACCCGGCGGAGTGAAAACTCGACGGTCACCCTGTGCCACACCGGTACCCGCGACCTCGCGGCCGAGGTGAAGCGCGCGGACATCGTCATCGCCGCCGCCGGGGTGCCGGGGATCATCACGCCGGACATGGTCAAGCCCGGCGCCGCCGTGCTCGACGTCGGTGTGTCCCGAGTGGACGGCAAGCTCGCAGGCGATGTCGCGCCTGGTGTCGAAGAGGTCGCCGGCTGGCTGTCGCCGAACCCCGGCGGTGTCGGGCCGATGACGCGGGCGATGCTCGTCAGCAATGTCGTCGAAGCCGCTGAGCGATCGCTCGCGTGAGTGTCGTGACGCCCAAGCGCACCCGGCTGACGCAGCTGCCGTTCGCGGTGGTGATGCTGATCGTCGCCGTCGCGGCGCTGCGGATCGGGCAGTACCACTGGCGCCAGGGCGCGGCGCTGATCGGCGCCGCGCTGCTGGTCGGCGCGGTATTGCGGGCGGTGCTGTCCGATGAACAGGCCGGTCTGCTGGCCATCAGGGGCAAGGCCGTCGACTTCCTGACCTACGCGGGCCTTGCCACCCTGATGCTGTTCGTGACCTTCACGATCACCGGCGGGCCGTTCGACTCCTAGTGTTCGCGTCTCCTAGGCGAGCGCGAGCTGGCGCTCTTCGCGCTTGTCCAGCCCGCCGGAAACCACGGCGATGCTGAGCCCGAACACGGCCAGCAGCGCGCCGACCCAGTTCGGCGCCACCAGGCCGAGGCCGCCGGCGATCACCAGGCCGCCGAGGTAGGCGCCGATCGAGTTGGCGATGTTGAACGCCGACTGCACGGCCGCGCTGACCAGCGACGGCGTGCCGCCTGCCTTCTCCATGATCCTGGCCTGCATCATCGGGCCGATCATGAAGCCGGCGAGTCCGACGAAGAAGATCGTGATCGCGGCGCCGACCTTGCCCTGCGCGGTGATCGTGAAGATCCCGAGCACCGAGGCCAGCGCGAGCAGCGAGATGTAGAGGCTCGGCATGAGGCGCTTGTCGGCGAGGCGGCCGCCGACGTAGTTGCCGATGGTCATGCCGACACCGGCGAGCGAGAGCAGCACCGTCACGTGGCCGGGCGAGTACCCGGCGATGTCGGTGAGCATCGGCGCGATGTAGGACAGGCAGGCGAACACGCCGCCGAGTCCGAACGTGACGATCGCCAGCGCCAGCCACACCTGCGGGCGGCGGAACGCGTCGAGTTCACCGCGCAGCGACGGGTTCTCCGGGCGGCCCTGGTGCGGGACGAGCTTGGCGATCGCGGCGATGGCGACCAGTCCGATCAGCGAGACCACGAGGAACGTCGCACGCCAGCCGACGCGCTGGCCGAGCAGGGTGCCCAGCGGCACGCCGACGACATTGGCCAGCGTCAGGCCCATGAACATCATGGACACGGCCTTGGCGCGGTTGCCCTTTTCGACCAGGCTCGACGCGACGACCGCGCCGGCGCCGAAGAACGCGCCGTGCGGCAGCCCGGCGACGAAACGGAACGCGACCCCGAACTCCTGGTTCGGCGAGAACGCGAACAGGACGTTGCCCAGGGTGAACAGGCCCATCATGGCCAGGAGCATGGTCTTGCGCGGCAGCCGGACGGCGGCCGCGGTGAGCAGCGGTGCGCCGACCACGACGCCGAGCGCGTAGCCGGAGATGAGATAGCCCGCCGAGGGGATGGACACTCCGAAGTCGGCGGCCGCCTGCGGCAGCACGCCCATCATGACGAACTCGGTGGTGCCGATGCCGAATGCGGCGATGGCGAGCGCGAGCAGCGCGATGGGCACGGCTCTCCTTTCAGGTACTGAATCGATACAGTTCACGGGCATGAATAAAGACAGTCAGCGGGGCCCCCGACGTCGCTGAGCTGTCCTGCAGTTAGTTCAACCTATGAGGGGATGTTTTGTCATCCCGATATCGCGTGAGGCTGCCCACTCGTCTGGTGATCGACGGCGGGCGCGGTCAAGATCGCGTCGAGCAGCCCGGGAAACGCGAGGTCAAGATCGTTGCGCCGCAACGAATTGAATCTTGTGGTGCCCTGCTGCCTGGCCTGGATCACGCCGGCTTCGCGCAGTGTGCGCAGGTGATGGGTGAGTGTGGACTTGGTCACCGCGACGTCGAATCCGCTGCAGGAGATCTCGCCGTCCTCCTTGGCGAGCTGCCGCACCATCTTGAGCCGGACCGGGTCGGCGAGTGCCTGCAGGACGGCTTCGATGGGTGCGCTCATGGCGTCCATAGTACGACACTCATCGAAATTGTCGGACCCTCGTAGTACGGTGTTCTTCGTAGTACGACAGCTATCGAACATTGGGGATCCGATGCCAGCTCCACCACGCACCGCGGTACTCGCTTTGGGCACGTTCGCCGTCGGCACCAGCGGGTACGTCGTCGCCGGGCTGCTGCCCGCGCTGGTGACGGAGCTCGCCGTGTCCCCGTCGACGGCAGCCCAGCTGGTCACGGCCTTCGCCATCGCGTACGCCATCGGCTCCCCGCTGTTCGCGGCCGCCACCGGGCGCTGGGAGCGGCGCCGCCTGCTGGTCGTCGCACTCGGCATCACGGCGCTCGGCAACGCGCTCGCCGCGGTGGTCTCCGGCTTCGAGCCACTGCTCGCGGCCCGCGTGGTCACCGCGATCGGCGCCGCCGTGTTCACGCCCGCGGCCAGCGCCGTGGCGGCCGAGCTGACCGCGCCGGAGCACCGCGGCCGCGCGGTCGCGCTGGTGTTCGGCGGGCTGACGATCGCGACCATTCTCGGCGTCCCGCTGGGCAGCCTGTTGTCTCAGCACTTCGGCTACCGCATGGTGTTCGCGCTGGTCGCGGCCTTCTCGCTGCTGGGAGCGGCGGCGGTCGGCCTGGTGCTGCCCAAGGTCGCCCCGCCGCCACCGGTCCGCCTGGCCGAGCGTTTCATGGCCGCCGCAGACCCTCGCGTCCTCGCGATGATGGGCGCGACCGTCCTCGGCTGCCTCGCCGCCTTCAGCGTGTACACCTTCATCGCGCCGGTACTGGCGGAGACCACGGGCGTGCACGGCACGGCCGTCAGCCTGCTGCTGTTCTGCTACGGCATCGGCGGCGCGATCGGCAACTGGCTCGGCGGCCGCGTCACCGACCGCTGGGGTCCCCGCCGACCCCTCCTCGTGGTCTTCACCGCCACCACCCTCGTGCTCGCCACCCTGCCCCTGGCCTCGACCACCGTCCTGGGCGCCGCGGTGATCCTCTTCCTCTGGGGCCTCTGCACCTGGTCGGTCAACCCACCCATCCAAAGCCGCCTGATCGAACTCTCCCCCCGCCAGGCCGGCCTCGTCCTGTCCCTCAACGCCTCCGCCATCTACCTCGGCGTAGGACTCTCCGGCCTGGTCGGCGGCGCCGTCCTCCACTCGGCAGGCCCCCGCCTCCTCCCCGAGGCCGCAGCCATCCTCAGCGCACTGGCCCTCCTCGTAATCCTGCTCGGCTTCCGCCGCCCCGCCCCCACCCCGACCCCCGACTTGGAGCCCGCCCCCGCCTAACCCGCCCCCGCCCGCCGTGTCCGACGCCCAGGCTCGCGTGCCGACTGCTCAGGCTCGCGTGCCGACTGCCCGGGTACGCGTGTCGTCCATCCAGGTACGGATGCCGACTGACCGGGCACTCGTCTTGGGGAGCACGGCAGGCGGACTTGGGACCCGAGTTCGCTTGCCCCGCACGAATGTTCGCCCCTCGTGTACGCGAACTTGCCTCTCGCGCACGCGAACTGGCCCTTCGTGCACGTGAACTTGCCGGTCCCGTACGCGACTTGACCTAGACTGGAGTCATGACGATCAACCTTGGAGGCCCCGAACCTCGGCTCTGGTGAGCCCGTCGATCCGGGTCCGCGGTCGCGCGGAACTCAAGGCGTCCCGGCGCCGCCGAAGGCATTCCTGCTGGGGACATCTGGTCGCGGCTCCGCTGTGGCCGTTGCACGGCGCCAACCTGGGCACGCTGCTGCGGACCTGCGATGCCGTCGGCGCGTGCCTCGCGGTGCCGCGTCATCCCTGGGTGCCGGAAGCATTGCGCAGGGGGAACACCTTGCGCCAGCCCGCTTGTGTGCACTGGGTCGGCGATCCGCTCGGCTGGCTCGGCAGGGAACGGAAGGCGGGCAGCGCGGTCGTCGGCGTCGAACTGGCCGAGGGCGCGATGAGGCTCGCCGAGCTGCCTGCCGCGCGCGGGCGGACGGTCGCGGTGCTCGGGCATGAACAGTCCGGGATTCCGGACGAGGCCGTCGCGTTGCTGGACGTCGCCGTCGAGATTCCCATGGTGGGTACCGGTTCGAGCCTCAACGTCGCGGTCGCGGGCAGCCTGGTGCTGTACAAGCTCGCCGGGCTCTTGTGACCGCTACTTCTTCGAACCGGCGGCTTCGACTTCGCAGTCGGGGCCGGGTACGACGAGACCTTCGTGGCCGTCGGTGAAGCGGACCAGGTAAGGGGGCGAGCCGTTCGCGCCGCGGACTTCGATGATCTCGCCGCGTTGGCCGCCCGCGCCCACGGTGCGGCCGTGGACGTGGATTTCGTCTCCGACTGTCGCATGCATGGCGTACCTCCGTCACTCCAGGTTAAGAGCAGGCGGCTGCGTCGTACAGGGGGCGATCGGGGAGAAATCGCTATGGTGGCTGGGTGACCAAGGTGCTCGATGAGGTGAACGGAGTCTGCGGCAAACTCGTGCTGCGCCAGGACGGCGCCGATTTCGAGGTGATCGCCAACGGTGTCTTCCTGATGGACACCCGTAACGGCGAGTCGGAGCGGCTGCTCGTCTCCGTCGCCGCGGACATGGTGCCCGGCAAGGCGAGGATGCTGATCGGCGGGCTCGGCGTCGGCTACTCACTGCGGGCGGCGCTGGACCATCCCGGGGTCGGCGAGATCGTCGTCGTGGAACGGGAACGGTCCGTCATCGAATGGAACCGCACCGGCCCGCTGCGCGAGGTCCACCGCGACGCGCTCGCCGACCGCCGGGTCACCGTCGTCGAAAGTGACCTCGTGAAGTGGTTGCACCGCACTGAAGAGCGGTTCGACGCCCTGTGCCTCGACATCGACAATGGTCCACAATGGACTGTAACGAAGAGTAATGAGGCGCTCTATGGTGACGCGGGTCTTGAAGCACTCGCCGATCGGCTGCGACCTGGCGGTGTGGTCGCGGTCTGGAGTGCCGAGGCCGATTCCAAGTTCACCCGCCGTCTCCGCTCCCGATTCAACGAGGTGCAGGTCTTGAAAATCCCCGTCCCCAAAGGTGAACCGGACGTCATCTGGCTGGCACGCCGGTGACACTCGCCGAAGCCGTCCACAACAACGCGCGGTGGTGTGACCTCGTCTGCCGCGCCAACGCCAACCCCGGCGAGTTCACTCCGCTCGCCTGGACCGCGAAGTCCCGCACTCCGCTGTATTACCCCGACGCCGTCACCTTGGATCCGGCCGCCACCGCGGCCGACATCCTGCCCGCCATCGACACCACCTCCGGCTGCTCGGTCAAGGACAGCTTCGCCAGCCTCGACCTCGAAGGCTTCGAAGTCCTTTTCACCGCGACCTGGATCACCTGCCGCCCCGCTCCGGCGCCGTCGCCCTGGATCGTCGTCCGTGACCCGGAAACCTTGCGCACAGCGGATTTCGACCTCGAAATCTTCCCTGCCGACGACTCGGTGTCCGTACTCGGCCACTTCGACGATGACCGCTGGCGCAGCGGCGCGATCGTCAACGTCAGCGGCGAGGTCGTCGGCCTGTCCAACCTCTTCACGACAGGCGATCCTGCCGAGGCCTGGTCCGGCGTGACCGCCGCCATCGCCACGCGGTTCCCGGGGAGACCGATCGTCGGCTACGAACACGGCGCCGACCTGGCGGCCGCTGTGGACTGCGGCTTCACGCCGTTGGGCGACTTGCGGGTCTGGCTCAAGCCGTAGTCCCGGCCATCGGCAACTCCGAGGGCTGAAAGACTTTTGTGGCACTATCGAGGCTGCCGATCCATGGGGGACGGCATCGACTCCTGGGGGAGTACATGTTTCGTCGTGCACTGACCGTTTGTGCTGTCGTCGCGGGCATCGGGTCCGCGTTGGCGCCCGCCGCGTCGGCGGAAAGCATTCCGGAGACCGTCGACTTCGTCGCCGAGGACGGTGCTTTCCCGTTCGGCGGGCAGAGCGGGCATTGGGTGGCCGGGCCCGACCACGAGGTGATGATCCGCGAAAGCGGCAACGTCCTCAAGGTCGACGCGGACGCGAACGGCGGGTTCGATTACTTCGCACTCGAATTCACCGGCCCGGACGGTGCCTCGCTGCGGCCCGGCACTTACGACCATGCGGGCGGCGCGCACATTCTCGCCATTTCCGGAGGCCTCGGCTGTACCGATGACTACTCCGCCTTCACCATCACGCGCATCGAGCGCGACGGCGAGCAGCTCGTCGCGCTGGACGCCACGTTCGAACAGCGATGCAGCGGTCCTGACCACCCGGCGTTCCGTGGCTCGGTGCACTTCGAGCGTTAGCTGAATCGACTTCCGGTGTCGGATCGCCCAAGGTCAGGGTGATCCGGCACCCGGAGGCGCTACTTCAGAGACCGAACGCTTTCTTAAGCGTCGTGATCGCCTGGGTGATAGCGGCCTCGGCCGCGTAGGTCTCGCGCAGCGCGTTGAGCATCACGAAGTCGTGGATGATGCCCTGATAGCGCACCGCCGTCACCGCGACACCGGCTTGGCGCAGCTTCGCGGCGTACGCCTCGCCCTCGTCACGCAACACGTCGGCCTCGCCGGTGATGACCAGCGCGGGCGGCAGCCCGGCGAGGTCGTCGAGGCTCGCGCGCAGTGGTGACGCGGTGATCTCCGCGCGCTGGGCCGGGTCCGTCGTGTACTGGTCCCAGAACCACTTCATGCCCTCGCGCCCGAGGAAGTAGCCCTCGGCGAAGCGCAGGTAGGACTCGGTGTCGAAGTTCGCGTCGGTCACCGGGTAGAAGAGCACCTGCTGCAGGAAGTTCACGTCGCCGCGTTGCTTGGCGAGCAGGGTGACGGCCGCGGTCATGTTGCCGCCGACGGAGTCGCCCGCGATGGCGATGCGCGTGGTGTCGAAGCCGTGCTCGGCGCCATGCTCGGCCACCCACTTCGCCGCCGCGTAGTTCTCCTCGATCGCGATGGGGTAGCGGGCCTCCGGGGAAAGGCTGTACTCGGGGAAGACCACCGCGGCTCCCGTGCCTGCCGCGAGTTCGCGGACGAGCCGGTCGTGCGTGTGCGCGTTGCCGAACACCCAGCCCGCGCCGTGCAGGTACACGAGGACCGGCAGCGGTCCGGTCGCGTTCTCCGGGCGGAAGATCCGGACCTTGGGCCCGCCGGGAACGGTCAGGTCTTCGATATCGACGGCAGGCTTCGCGATTTCACCCGACTGGACCTCGTCGACCGCCTTGCGGCCTTCGGACGGATCCAGCTCGAACAGGTAGGGCGGGTTGTCGGTGGCCTCGGCGAAGGCCTGGGCGGCGGGTTCCAGCGCGAGGTTGTGCGGGTTGGCGGTCATCTCGGTCTCCTCAAGTGCCGGTGGACTGTCTGCCCGATAAGCTAGCGAGCAACTAAGTTGTGCACAACTAAACTGTGCGCGATGAGATGTAGCGCACTTAGATTGCGAGGCGGGAAAGGTGTGACCACAATGGACGATGTGGAAGAAACGCCCCTGCTCGACGACCAGCTGTGCTTCTCGCTGTACGCCGCTTCGCGTGCGGTGACCGCGCTGTACCGGCTGCTGCTCAAGGAGCTGGAGATCACCTACCCGCAGTACCTGGTGATGCTCACCCTCTGGGAGCACGGCGACCGCGGTGTCACCGAGATCGGCGAGGCGCTCAGCTTGGACTCCGGCACGCTGTCACCGCTTCTCAAGCGGCTTGAAAAGCTTGGGCTCGTGCGTCGCGAGCGCCGCAGCGAAGACGAGCGTTCGGTGCGCGTGACGCTTACCGAAGAAGGCGACGCGCTGCGCGCGAAGGCCACTTGCATCCCCGGTGCCGTCACCGAGGCGATGGGACTTCCCCCGGTGCGCTTCAACCAGCTGCACGCCACGCTGCGGGAGCTCACCCGCTCGGTGAACGCGTACCGCGAGACGCTTTAGTCCAGCGGGCGGCGCCCGGCGAACCCCAGGTCGAGCCGGTGATACCAGCCGAGCTCGGGGTCGCCTTCGAGCCAGCACAACAGCACCGGCACGCCATCGAGGTCGGCGGGAAAGTCGACCAGCAGTGGCGCGAAGCCCTTGAGTTCCGCGCCCGTGCGCTGGACCGTGGTCATCAGCTCGTCGAGCCTGGCCTGCGCGCCCTTGAGCTCGGGCAGCCCGCCGAGTTCGGTCGGGGTGCCGCCGGGGTTCAGGGAGGCGACCAGTTCGGCGGCGTCCGCGCGGACGGCCACCAGTTCGTCGAGTACCGGACGCAGGCGGGCGAGCTCGGCGCGCGCCTCCGGCACCGTGAACAATCCCATGGCCGCCATCGTAATTAGCCCACGGGCAGGCTCAGCGACCCGTTCACGTCGTCGCGCGCGACGTGGATCGTCCAGCAGCCGCGGGTGGGGAAGGCGAACCCGGTGCCCCATTCCTCGCCGGGGACGTCGAGTGTCGAGCCACCATGTCCCTCCGGCCCCCACGTCGGCCCGACCGCCTGGAAGTCCGGCCCCGTCGCGCTGAACCGGGCGGGCCCGGTGCCGGTGATCCGCCAGACGATCTTCGTCTCGACGCCCGCGGTGATGGCGCCGGTGGTGAACAGCACCGCGAACACCGTTCCGCCGGTCGACTGCGCCTGGATCACATTGCCGTCGAAAGCGGGCGGATGTGCGCAGTCGACCTGCGCTTTGACTTCGATCGGCGCGGGCGCGCACCCCGCGAGCAGCAGCAGGGCGCCCCCGATCCCCAAAGCTCTCATCCCCCTACGATCCCGCCCGGTGATGTCGCACACAATGGCCTGCTGAGAGACTTGATACTGACCACTTCTAGAACCATTCAGGTCCGTTTAGCAGTACGCTCGTACCGCTACCCAGAGGCTTAAGAAGACGCGAAGATCCGCGCGAGAGGAGCACCGTCGCTCATGGCCAAGATCAAGGTCCAGGGCACCGTCGTCGAGCTTGACGGCGATGAGATGACCCGCATTATCTGGCAGTTCATCAAGGACAAGCTGATCCACCCGTACCTGGACATCAACCTGGACTACTACGACCTGGGCATCGAGGAGCGCGACCGCACCGACGACCAGGTCACCATCGACTCCGCGAACGCCATCAAGAAGCACGGCGTCGGCGTCAAGTGCGCGACGATCACCCCTGACGAGGCGCGGGTCGAGGAATTCGGCCTGAAGAAGATGTGGCTCTCGCCCAACGGGACGATCCGCAACATCCTCGGCGGTGTCATCTTCCGCGAGCCGATCGTCATCCAGAACATCCCGCGCCTGGTGCCGGGCTGGACCAAGCCGATCATCATCGGCCGTCACGCGCACGGCGACCAGTACAAGGCGACCAACTTCAAGGTCCCCGGTCCCGGCACGCTGACCATCAGCTACACCCCGGACGACGGCTCCGAGCCGATGGAGTTCGAGGTCACGAAGTTCCCCGAGGGCGGCGGCGTCGCCATGGGCATGTACAACTACCGCAAGTCGATCGAGGACTTCGCGCGCGCTTCGCTGCAGTACGGCCTCGACCGTGAGTACCCGGTCTACATGTCGACCAAGAACACGATCCTCAAGGCCTACGACGGCATGTTCAAGGACGTGTTCGAGGAGATCTTCCAGGCCGAGTTCAAGGCCGACTTCGACGCCAAGGGCATCACCTACGAGCACCGCCTGATCGACGACATGGTCGCCGCGGCGATGAAGTGGGAGGGCGGCTACGTCTGGGCGTGCAAGAACTACGACGGTGACGTCCAGTCCGACACCGTCGCGCAGGGCTTCGGCTCGCTCGGCCTGATGACCTCGGTGCTGCGTACCCCGGACGGCCGCACCGTCGAGGCCGAGGCCGCGCACGGCACGGTGACCAGGCACTACCGCCAGCACCAGCAGGGCAAGCCGACCTCGACCAACCCGATCGCGTCCATCTACGCGTGGACCCGTGGCCTCGAGCACCGCGGCAAGCTGGACTCCAACTCGGAGCTCATCGGCTTCGCCACCAAGCTGGAGCAGGTCGTCGTCGAGACCGTCGAGAGCGGCAAGATGACCAAGGACCTCGCACTGCTGGTCGGCCCCGACCAGGCCTGGCAGACCACCGAGGAGTTCCTCGCGACCCTCGACGAGAACCTCGCCAAGAAGATCGCGGGCTGATTTTCACCTGATCGACCGTGACGGCCTCCTTCGTTCGCGAAGGAGGCCGTCACTTTTTGTAATGGGGTGGTCACGCCATTGGCGCTGTCGGGTGGTTGATCGCGCCAGAGCTGTCCGCCGGGCCCACTGTGTGTCTACCCTGGTCGAGGACAAGTTCCGTCCTGAGGAGCACAGGTGTTCTTGGGCATTCCGAAGAAGATGCTGATCGTCATCGCCGTGCTGGCCGGTGTGCTGATCGTCTACGTGCTGGGCTCCGACAAGCAGTCCGCGGCGAGTTCGCCGACGGGATGCAAGGTGATCGTCACCGCCGACGTGCTCAACGCGCGTGACGCGCCGGCCGTGAACGGCGGCATCGTCGGCAAGTACACCAAGGACGCGAAGATCGACGCGCTCCCGCTCGTGCAGAACGGCTACCGCAAGATCGCCGAGGGCAAGTGGGTGTCCGCCGAGTTCGTCAAGCCGCTCGAAGGCTCCGCCAACTGCGGCTGACCTGCCGATCTTCGAAAACTGTCGGTGTGCCCTGTTAGACACGAGGGCATGGAAACCCGGTTCCTGACTCTCGCGGACGGACGCCGGCTCGCCTATCTCGACCAAGGCGGGCCAGGGCGGCCGTTGCTCGCGCTGCACGGCATGTGCGGACGCGGGCGGATGTTCGCCGGCCTCGCCAGGCGACTCGGCCCGCGGTGGCGCGTCGTCGCACCGGACCAGCGTGGACACGGCTGGTCGGACGCGGCTTCCTGCTACTCGCGTGAGGGTTTCGTGTCCGACGCCGCGGAAATGATCGAGCGACTGGGCATGGGCCCGTGTCCGGTGCTCGGGCATTCGCTAGGCGGCGTCAACGCCTTCCAGCTCGCCTGCTGGCGCCCCGAGCTGGTCACGGCGATCGTGGTCGAGGACATCGGTGCCAGGCCTGAGCCCGGACCCGCGGGCTGGATGTACGAGCTCCCCGTCAGATTCGACGCCTTCCGCGACCTGCGGCGGGCACTCGGCGAAGCCATGGCCGGTCAAGAGGATTACTTCCTCGAGAACGCCGCCGAGTTCGAAGACGGCTGGGGATTTCGGTGGCGCGCCGCCGAAATCGAGTCCGCGGGCCGGAGCCTGGGCGGTGACTGGTGGCCGGACTGGCTCGGGTCCGGCTGCCCGGCGCTGCTGATCCACGGCGGGCGCAGCGAGGTGCTGTCCGCCGCCGAGGCACGGGAGATGGTCCAGTCGCGGCCGGGTACGCGGCTGGCCACCTTCCCGGAGGCCGGGCACACCCCGCACCGGGTCGAGCCGGAGCGCTACGCGAAGGAGGTGGGCGCTTGGCTGGACACCCTCACAACTTCACAGTGAACCTCGCAGAGCCGTCCGCGTAACGGGTGTGGAGTCGGAGCGACTCCCACGATTACCGATCCCGGTTCTCGGAAGGCAGGCGCGTCATGAAGAAGGTGCAGACCAAGGTGGTGACACCGTGGCCGGTCGAGCATGTCTATGCCTACCTCGTCGACTTCACGAACCAGGCGGAATGGCGGTTCGACGTGCTGGCCTCCGAGCTGGTGTCGGGCGAGACCGGGCAGGTCGGCGCGAAGTACCGGCAGAAGGTCAAGCCGGGCCGCAAGGAGACGTCGAGCGATGTCGAGCTCACCGAGGCCTCGCAGCCGAACGAGGTCGCGTTTCGCACGCTCGCCCCCGGGCCGGTGACCGTGTCCGGCACCTGGCACATCCAGCCGAGTGGCGAGGGCACCGAGGTCGTCTGCGACGTGGTGATCGAGACCAACGGTGTGCTGCGGCTGCTGGAGCCGACGATGGGTCCCCAGCTGCGGAAGATCGCCGCGAAGTACGAGGCCGCGCTGGCGGAGAAGCTGAACGCCTGACGGGCCTGAGCGGACTTGTCGGACCCTGCCGGTAGCCTCGCTGGCGTGCTGACGGTCTCCACTGTGAATGTCAACGGCCTGCGCGCCGCCGCCAAGAAGGGCTTCGTCGAGTGGCTCGCCGCCACCGAGGCGGATGTCGTCTGCTGCCAGGAGGTGCGCGCCGAGCTCGACGAACTGCCGCCGGCCGTCGCCGCGCCGGAAGGCTGGCATGTCGCGCACGCGAGCTCCGTGGTCAAGGGGCGCAACGGCGTCATGGTGTTCAGCCGGATCGAGCCCGAGCTGGTGCGGATCGGCTTCGGTGAGGCCGAGTTCGAGGACAGCGGCCGCTATGTCGAGGTGCACCTTCCCGGGGTGATCGTCGCGAGCCTGTACCTGCCCAGCGGCGACGTCGGCACGCCTCGGCAGGACGAGAAGGAACGCTTCATGGCCGCGTTCCTGCCCTATCTCGTCGAACTGCGTGGCAAGGCGGAGGCGTCGGGCTCAGAGGTGCTGGTGGTCGGTGACTGGAACATCGCGCACGCCGAGGTCGACCTGAAGAACTGGAAGACCAACCGCAAGAACTCCGGCTTCCTGCCGGAGGAGCGCGCGTGGATGGACCGCGTCTACGGCGAGGCCGGGTACGTCGATGTCCAGCGCCGTCTCGACCCGGAAGGCCCCGGCCCGTACACGTGGTGGTCCTACCGCGGCAAGGCGTTCGACAACGACGCCGGCTGGCGCATCGACCTGCAGGTCGCCACTCCCGGGCTGGCCGAGCGGGCGAAGCTCGCGGTGGTCGAGCGTGCCGAGACGTATGCCGAGCGGTGGTCGGACCATGCGCCGGTCACGGTGACCTACTCCGACTGAGCGACGCGACTGGGGCGGACCGTGGACACCAACGAGGCCAACCGGATCGAGACGACCAACTCCGAGCGCTACCAGCTTTCGCTCGCGCAGGGCTGGCACTTCCGCGCGGACGCGCCGGATCTGCTCGGACGGTGGCGGGTGCTGCCGTTCAGCCAGCACGGTGACAAGCGGCTCGCGTTCGGCATGCTGGCCGGCGCGTACCAGGGCATGCCGTTCACGACGTTCGACTTCCACCGGCGGCCGACCGTGACGAGCGTGCACACCCGGTGGACGAACAAGAAGATCAACGAGCTCGACACGATCACCATCGACTCGGTGCGGGTGGTGACGCTGCCCGTGGCGATGCCGAACTTCCAGATCGTGTCCAGTGTGGACTCCGCGTTCGAGACCGACGCCTATCCCGAGCCCGCGACGGCCGACCGGAAGTTCAACCGGTGGTACAAGCTGATCGGCACCGACCCGAATCTCGCCGTGCACATACTGACGCCGCAGGTGATGAGCACCATGCGGCAGCTCAAACTGCACACCTGGTCGCTCGTGGGGAACGAGCTGGTCTACGTCGAGCATCCGATCTTCGGCCGGACCAAGCCGGACGATGTGCTGGCAGTGCTCGGAAAACTGCTGTCGCTGGTTTCCGTGCTGCCACTTCATCTTGGGCAGCGACAGGTTCAGCGACCGCAGCAGTACGGCTATCCCGGGCAGTTCGGCCAGCCGCCGCGCGGGTACTGAGACGAGCAGGCTTCAAGGGGTCGTGAGTGTTTTCGCCGGTTAGAACCGGCCGTACCACTCACGACCCCTTTCGATTAGAAGCCGAAGGCGGTGCAGGTGCCTGTCGCGGTCTTCGACGGGTCGCTGATCGAGGTCGCCGTCAGCTTGACCCGTGCGGTGAGGTCACCGCCCTGGCTTCGCTTCGCCAGCGCGGTGACCTTGACGTGCTGGCCGAACTTGGCCGTGGCGAGCGCGTTCGGCAGGCGAACCTCCCAGCCGCGCGCGTCGGTGGACGCGGTCAGCCGGTAGGTGTCGGTGTCGTACGGGGCCTCGGCGCCGCGCGACGATCCGCTGTTCAGCAGCGTGAAGTCGCAGGAAGCCAGGCCACCTTCGCCGAACGCGGGCGGTGACGGCCAGAGCGTGGTGCCACGCGCCTGGGTGCCTACGCCGTCCAGCGAGGCGACCGTGACCGTGTACGTGAGCACGCCGCGGCTGTCCTTGGCGACGTCGGTGATCAGGAAGTGGAGCCGGTTAGCCACATCGGTGTACTCGTAGGGGCTGGCCGCGCCGGTGCCCGCCTTGAACGCGGCGTCGTTGAGCTGGCGGTAGTCGCCGATGGTGATCTTGACCGGGGTGCCGTCCGGCTTCTTGTAGTCGGTGATGCCGATGTCACCCGGGTTGGCGTCGATGACCCACTCGAAGGGCGCGCTGTCCGCGTTCTTCGTCTTGGTGATCAGCACGCCGGAATCCGGGTTGAAGGAGTCCGCGCCGAGACGGTCGACGACCTCGACGGTGTAGTTGTCGTAGCCGCCGCCGTCACAGAACGGATCTTTGGCGCGGTCGCATTTGGGGGACTTGTCGCCGCCGGTGAGCTTGATGTTGAGGCCGCTGTAGGTGCCGGGCAGTGGCGCCGCCACGCGGGCGGTGACGCGGGCGGTGACCGGGCCGGTGGTGGCGAGCTTGTTGCGGTCGAGCTGGAGGATGGCGGCCGGGTCGACGATGCCGAGCTTCATCTTGTTGCGGATCATGTGCTGCGAGCCCATCGAGCTGCCCTGGGTGGCCGGGATCTGCCAGCGGGTGTGCGGGCCGCCAGGACCGTTGAACGTGCCACGCGAAAGCATTTCCCACGGTCCGCTGTAGTCGCGTGATGGCGGGGTGCCGAACGGGTTGTTGTAGTTGTCGGCGATGCCGAGGATGTGGCTGAACTCGTGCGCGTAGGTCGACTGCCCTGAGCTTTCGGCCTGGGTCGAGCTGCCGCTCTGCGCGTTCGGCCAGATGCTCGCGGCGGACTTCCACGAGGTCCATGGCACGTAGCGGGTGGCGGCGTAGTTGGGCAGGTTGTGGTTCGGCGGGCCGAAGGTGTCAGGCACGTTTTCCTTGCTGCCGAACTTCATTTCGCCGAATTCCTGCCACGTCGAGCTCTCGTCCTGGCCCGCGGAGAGGTAGAAGATGAAGTCGAACTGGTTCGCCCCACCGCCGACCTCGGCGCGCCACGCGTTGCCGGCGTCGGTGCGGAGATTGCGGTTGCAGTTGGCGTCCGGCGGGCAGGCGCCCGGCTGGAACTCCATGCCGTACTCGAAGGACTTGCCGGGCATCCGGTAGGGCCCGAACGCGGTCAGCTGCACGCCGAACCGGCCGAGCGAGTCCTCCATCCAGTACTCGTTGATCGTGTGCCCGTGGTTGAGCGCGCCGGGCTTGTTGAGGAAGTCCTGGTAGTACTTGGCGACGTTCGCGCGCGGGATGTTGCTCGCGGCGACACCGGGGTTGCCGAAGACGGTCGAGTTCGGCGGCTGCGTCACGACGAAGTTCTGGTCGGGGTAGTCGGCGAGCACGACGGCGCCCTTGAAGGTCCGTTTGGTGGGCTTGAGCGACGGATCGGCCCAGTTCGTGCCCGGCACCTTGTGGTAGTCGGCCCAGGTCATGTCGTCCTGGTTCTGCCAGCGGGCTGCGTCGATCGGGGCAGGCCAGCCACGGGTGAGCGGTTGGGCCGAAGCGGTGCCGGTGCTTAGCCCGGTCAGCAGGACTGCGGCGGCGAGTAGGGCAAACGCTTCTTTTAAGCGCATCTGCGGCTCCTCACATCTTCGGGGCCGTCGTGGGTGACGGCCCCGAAGATCACGGTAAGGAGGAGTTTCCGAGTCGCGCGCAGGCTCTAACCGCTTGCCCCACAACGAAAGTCGGTCAAGCCGGACGCGTGGGGCAGGTGGTGCTGCCGGGATGATGCGGGAGTCATCCCGGCAGCAGGGACACCTCGGGTCAGCAGGACAGGTTGCCGCCCGGGGTGGTGCCGAGGATCTGCACGAAACGCTGGTAGGCGTCGATCCGGCTCTGCACCTGGCCGGGGTTGCCGCCGTTGCATTCCAGGCTGCCGTTGATGCTGCGGATGGTCTCGCCGAAGCCGCGGCTGTTGACCATCGCGTTGTGCGGGGTCATCGTGCCGGGGCCGTTCTGCGTCATCCAGTACCAAAGGCCGGTCTTCCAAGCGACGGCCGAGTTGCGCTCCACCTGCCACGGGTCACCGAGCAGGTTGATGCCGAGCGCGTCGCCCGCCGCCTTGTAGTTGAAGTTCCAGCTGAGCTGGATCGGACCTCGGCCGTAATAAGCGGCCTGGCCGGCAGGGCAGCCGTAAGACTGGCTGTAGTCGCAGTAGTGCGGGTAGTTCGCCGTGTTCTGTTCGACGATGTACACCAGTCCGCCGGTTTCGTGGTTGACGTTGGCGAGGAACGCCGCCGCCTCCTGCTTCTTGATGGTGTCGCTGCCGGTCTGCGCGAAGGCCGGGTACGCGCTCATCGCCGCGGTGAGGCCCGCGTAGCTGTAGAAGGAATTCCGGCTCGGAAACATCTGGTTGAACTGGGCCTCGCTCACCACGAACCCGCCGGGATTGGTGGGCGGCGTGGTCGGCGGAGTGCCTCCACAGGTGTACGGGTCCCAGAACCAGGTGCTGATCACCGGGTCGTAGCCGGGGTTGTCGTGCTCGGCGATGTAGTACTTGCCGTCGGTGTACTTGACGATATTCCCTGTCACGTAAGACTTTCCGGCGACCCAGGCCGGGTAGTCACAGCTTCCGCCACCACCGGGAGGGGTGGAGCCGCCACTACAGGAACCTTGGTCGGCCCAGACGTCGACGGTGCCGGGGGTTTCGCCTTGGGTCCACCATTTCGCGGACCAGTTGTGACTGTTGTAGGAGGCCGTCATGCCGCCGGTGTAGACCTGCCCGGAACTCCAGGCAGCCACACAACTCGCGGCGGAGGCGGAGGACATCGGGAGTACCACGGCGAGTGTCGTGGCGGCGGCGAAAGCCATCAAGGAAGCGAAGACACGCTGTATCGACACCTGAGCACTCCTTTGTGCGGCAATTGGTCCATACCACGTTAGGTATAGACCAATTTCCGGCAGGGGCGCCGCGGGTGTCGGGTTTCCGCCAGTCGGCTATCCGATTTCGGCTACCAGGTGACCGGAAGCGCTTTCAACGCTCGTACCGGGGTGCCTTCGTTCCAGCGCAGCTCGGATTCGTCGACGGCCAGCGCCAAATCGGGGAACCGTGTCACCACGGCCGTGAGTGCCGTGCGCAGTTCCAGGCGGGCGAGGTGCGCGCCGAGACAGAAATGTGTGCCGTGGCCGAAGCCGAGCTGACCGGCCCGGTCGGTGCGCTCGATGTTCAGCTCGGCAGGCTCGGTGAACACGCGCGGGTCGATGTTCGCGGTGCCGGTCAGCGCGATCACCGCTTCACCTTTTTTGATCAGGCTGCCGTCGAGGTCGACGTCCTCTGTGGCCACTCGGGGCAGTGTGCTGGTCGTGAGCCGCGTGTAGCGCATCAGTTCCTCGACCGCTTGCGGCATCAGTTCCGGTTTCGCGCGCAGCAGCGCGAGTTGATCAGGGTTGCGCAGTAACGCGACGATCGAGTTGCCGAGCTGGTTGACCGTCGTTTCGTGGCCGGCGATGAGCAACATCTGCAAATTGGCCAGCAGTTCGACCGGGGTCAGTTCGGGCGCGGCGGCGAGCACCGAGGTCAGGTCCGAGCCGGGGTTCGCGCGCTTTTCGGCGACGAGGCCGCTCAGGTACTCGCGGATGTCCGTCACGGCGGCGGCGATCTCGTCCGGTGTGTATGCCGTCGACGCCATCAGCTTGCGCGACCAGGCGCCGATGCGGGCGTGGTCGGCGCCCGGCATGCCGAGCAGGTCGCAGATGACCGTGATGGGCAGCGGCGCGACGAACGACGGCACCAGGTCCGCCGGTCTGTCCCCGGCCTGCACGGTGTCGAGCAGGTCGTCGACGATCTGCTGGACCCTCGGCGCCATCGCCTCCACCATCCGCGGGCTGAACGCGGTCGCGATGAGACGGCGGAGCTGGGCGTGCCGGGGCGGGTCGATGCTCGTCAGCACGTCGGGGTCGGCCGCGCTCCTGACGATGACCGGCGCGTCGGGGCCGAGCGCCGCCTCGCGGCTGAACCGATGATCCGAGAGCGTCTTGCGACAGGCGTCGTGCCCCAGCGCCAGCCAGATGGGTGACCCGGCGAGCTCGGCGCTGACGACTGTGGCTTCGGCCAGCAGCTTGGCACCTTCCGTCTCCTGGTGGTCACTGTGCGGAGTGGCGAACGGGAACGACACCATGGCTGTCTCCTGTGCGTGCGGCCGGACAGCCAGATTCGGCCCTGTCGCAGGTCAGGGGCAAGCCGCCGTCCCGGTCGCGGTGTGTACCCGCCTGGTCGCTATTCTGGGCGTCCCAGCGAGGCAGGACCCACCGGTCTTGACACACTGGGTAGCTTTTTCAGCATCGACGCGAAGAGGTTCCCTCTTCCGGGTGAAGGCCTTCGGGCGAGCCGTTACGTTGCGGGAGGGCACTCCGGTGCACAACCCAGTTCATCTGCTCATGCGATCCGCCCTGCGCGCGATCAGTGGAGCGGCACTCGCCGCCGGGCTGCTCGTGCTGGGCGCGGGCGCCGCGCACGCGCAGGGCGCCGCCGTCGTGGAGTCCAACTCCGTCGCCTTCGGACTGCTCGGCCCGGTCGGTCTCATCGCCGTCGCGCTGGGGATCGTCGGCATGATGCTCGGCGTGCTGCGCCAGCGCCGCAAGGCGCGTGCCGTCGCGCAGGCCGAGTCCGCGACGGCGATGGCGGAAGCCGTGCTGGCCGACGAGCCGCCGTCTCGCGCGCCGCTCGCGGGCTGAGGCCGTTTTATTCCCGCGTGAGTCGTAGATCCCTCACAGCGAAAACTCTTACTAGGACTTACTCCACGTCCGTAGGCTCGCGTCATGGCTGACCGCGTGTTGATCACCCCGCCCGAGCCGAAGCCGACCTCCTCCGCGATGCGACGGGCACTACGCCGCGCGTCGGACGGGGTGGCCTTGGACGTCACCGAAGCCGCCGTGCTGCTGCACGCCCGTGGTGACGACCTCGAGCAACTTCTGGCCGCCGCGGCGAAGGTCCGCGACGCGCACCTCGCCGACCAGGGCCGCAGCGGCATCGTCACGTACAGCAGCAGCGTGTTCATCCCGCTGACCAAGCTGTGCCGCGACCGATGTCATTACTGCACCTTCGTCACCGTCCCCGGCAAGCTCCACTCGATGTACCTCGAACGCGACGAGGTGCTGGAGATCGCCCGCGCCGGCGCCGCCGCCGGGTGCAAGGAGGCGCTGTTCACCCTCGGGGACCGGCCGGAGGAGCGGTGGCCGCAGGCGCGTGAGTGGCTCGACGCGCGCGGTTACGACTCCACTTTGGACTACCTGCGCGCCTGTGCGATCGCGGTGCTCGAGGAGACCGGCCTGCTGCCGCACCTGAACCCCGGCGTGATGAGCTGGGAGGAACAGCAGCGGCTCAAGCCCGTCGCGGCGAGCATGGGCATGATGCTGGAGACCACGGCGACCCGGCTCTGGTCCGAAAAGGGCGGTCCGCACTACGGCAGCCCCGACAAGGAGCCCGCCGTCCGGCTGCGCGTGCTCGACGACGCGGGCCGCGTCGGCGTCCCGTTCACCACCGGCATCCTGCTCGGCATCGGCGAGACGCTGACCGAGCGCGCCGAGTCGCTGCACGCGATCCGCCAGCGCGCGCGGCAGTTCCGCCACATCCAGGAGATCATCGTCCAGAACTTCCGCGCGAAGCCGGACACGGCGATGCGCGACACCCCGGACGCCGACCTCCACGATCTCGCCGCGACCGTCGCGGTCGGACGGTTGCTGATGCCGCCCGGCGTCAGCGTCCAGGCCCCGCCGAACCTCGTCGGTGACGAGCACGCGCTGCTGCTGCGCGCCGGTATCGACGACTGGGGCGGCGTCTCGCCGGTCACCCCCGACCACGTCAACCCCGAGCGCCCTTGGCCCGCGGTCGACGAACTGCGCGCGCTGACCGCTGAGGCCGGTTTCGAACTGCGCGAGCGGCTCGCGGTGTACCCGAAGTACGTCAAGGCCGCCGAGAAGTGGCTCGACATCCGGATCGACCCGCACATCTCCGCGCTGGCCGACGCGGACGGGCTCGCGAACGAGTCCGCGCCGGTCGTCGGTCACCGCTGGCAGGAGCCGGACGGCGGGCTGGAGACCACCGGCCGTGCCGACCTCAACACCTCGATCGACACCGAGGGCCGCACCTCCGACCGCCGGGGTGACTTCGACAGCGTCTACGGCGACTGGGACATCCTCAAGACCCAGGTCCCGTCGGCCGAGCGTCTCGACACCGATGTCCGCGAAGGATTGCGCCTCGCCGAGAACTACCCCGGCGCGCTGCTCGAACCGGAGCACGCGTCGGCCGCGATGGCGTTGCTGACCGCCGACGGCGCCGCGCTGGAGACGATGGCCAAGCTCGCCGACGACCTGCGCGCCGACGTGGTCGGCGACGACATCACCTACGTCGTCAACCGGAACATCAACTTCTCCAACGTCTGCTACGTCGGCTGCCGCTTCTGCGCGTTCGCCCAGCGTGAGCGGGACGCGGACGCGTTCCGGCTGTCCGTCGAGGAGGTCGCGGCGCGTGCCGTCGAAGCCGCCGAGGCAGGCGCGACCGAGGTCTGCATGCAGGGCGGCATCGACCCGAAGCTGCCGGTCAGCTACTACGCCGACATCGTCCGCGCGATCAAGGCGGCGGTCCCGGACATGCACGTCCACGCGTTCTCGCCGATGGAGATCGTGTCCGCCGCGTCGAAGGCCGGCGTGAGCGTCGAGGAGTGGCTGACCGAGCTGCGCGACGCCGGGCTCGGCTCGATTCCCGGCACGGCGGCGGAGATCCTCGACGACGAGGTCCGCTGGGTGCTCACCAAGGGCAAGCTGCCCGCGCAGACCTGGATCGACGTCGTGTCGACCGCGCACCGGCTCGGCATCCAGTCCTCGTCGACCATGATGTACGGCCACGTCGACCATCCCGGCCACTGGCTCGGGCACTTCAGGGTGCTCGGCCGGATCGCGGTCGAGACCGGTGGCTTCACCGAGTTCGTCGGGCTGCCGTTCGTCCACCACAACGCGCCGATCTACCTGGCGGGCGTGGCACGGCCCGGCCCGACCATGCGTGACAACCGCGCGGTGCACGCGTTCGCGCGGCTCGCGCTGAACGGGCGCATCGACAACGTGCAGTGCTCGTGGGTCAAGCTCGGTGACGAGGGCACCGCGCAGGTGCTGCGCGGCGGCGCGAACGACATCGGCGGCACGCTGATGGAGGAGACCATCTCGCGGATGGCCGGTTCGGAGCACGGTTCTTCGCGGACCACGGCCGAGTTGGACCACCTGGC
Organism: Amycolatopsis sp. NPDC059657; assembly: GCF_042734395.1. Lineage (NCBI taxonomy): Bacteria > Bacillati > Actinomycetota > Actinomycetes > Pseudonocardiales > Pseudonocardiaceae > Amycolatopsis > Amycolatopsis sp. NPDC059657. Next base: position 50,194 of record NZ_JBHWEB010000029.1, read on the forward strand.
CTCGCTCGCGGGCCGTCCGTCACGTCAGCGCACCACCACGTACGGGCGAACCCTGGTCGCAGGCTGAGGACAAGCGGGCTTTGCTCCACCAAGGAGTAAAGCCCGCTTTATCCCGCTTTCTAGGCACTTCAGGGGCGCGCGTGGCACGATCGTCGGCGTGACCAGCAGCCCCGACGCGGCGAGACTCAGCGACCTCGCGCGCCTGCGTCGCGTCCGGGACCGGATCGACCGGGAGTACGCGCAGCCGCTCGACGTCGAGGCGCTCGCACGGGGCGTGCACATGTCCGCCGGGCATCTCAGCCGCGAGTTCAAGCGCGCCTACGGCGAGGCGCCGTACTCCTACCTGATGACGCGGCGCATCGAGCGGGCGATGGCGTTGCTGCGCCGTGGTGACCTCAGTGTCACCGAGGTCTGCTTCGAGGTCGGCTGCTCGTCGCTGGGCACCTTCAGCACCCGCTTCACCGAGCTGGTCGGCGTACCTCCCAGCACCTACCGTGACCAGGCCGCGAGCGCGACGGAAGGCATGCCAGCGTGCGTGGCCAAGCAGGTGACCAGACCGATCAGGAATCGAGAAGCGCGGTCTTCGGGGCGCACTTAGTGTGATCGCCATGGACATCACCATCAACGCGAGTTTCCTTCCGCAGAACGACCCGGACGCCGCACTGGGCTTCTACCGCGACATCCTCGGTTTCGAGGTCCGCAACGACGTCGACTACAAGGGACTGCACTGGATCACGGTCGGCCCTGCCGGTCAGCCGGACACCAACATCGTGCTGTTCCCGCCGGAAGCCACCCCCGGGCTCACCGACGAGGAGCGCAAGACCATCACCGAGATGATGGCCAAGGGCACCTACGGCAGCCTCAGCCTGGCTGCCAAGAACGTCGACGACGTCTTCGACCAGGTGCAGGCGGCGGGCGCCGAAGTCGTCCAGGAGCCGGTCGACCAGCCGTACGGCGTGCGCGACTGCGCCTTCCGTGACCCGGCGGGCAATCTGATCCGCATCCAGCAGCAGCCGTAACCAGCCGCATCCGACCGATGGAGAAACGATGAGCAAGCCCGCCGCGGACAGCCACGATCTCATCCGGGTGCTGGGCGCGCGCGTGAACAACCTCAAGGACGTCAGTGTCGAGCTGCCCAAGCGCAGGCTGACGGTGTTCACGGGTGTTTCCGGCTCCGGCAAGAGCTCGCTGGTGTTCAGCACGATCGCGGCGGAGTCGCAGCGGCTGATCAACGAGACCTACAGCTCGTTCGTCCAGGGTTTCATGCCGTCACTGGCGCGGCCCGAGGTCGACGTGCTGGAGGGGCTCACCACGGCGATCATCGTCGACCAGCAGCGGATGGGGGCCAACCCGCATTCGACGGTCGGCACCGCCACCGACGCCAACGCGATGCTGCGCATCCTCTTCAGCAGGCTCGGCAAGCCGCACATCGGTTCACCGCAAGCGTTTTCGTTCAACGTCGCCTCCATCAGCGGCGCGGGCGCTGTCACGATCGAAAAGGCAGGCGTGAAGGTCAAGGAGCGCCGCAGCTTCAGCATCACCGGCGGCATGTGCCCGCGCTGCGAGGGCCGTGGTCAGGTCAACGACATCGACCTGACCCAGATCTACGACGAGACCAAGTCGCTCAACGAGGGTGCGATCACCATCCCCGGGATCAGCATGGAGGGCTGGTACGGCCGCATCTTCCGCGGCTCCGGCTTCTTCGACCCCGACAAGCCCATCGCGAAGTTCACCAAGAAGCAGCTGAACGACCTGCTGTACAAGGAACCGACCAAGATCAAGGTCGAAGGCATCAACCTGACCTACCAGGGCCTGGTCCCGCAGATCCAGAAGTCGTTCCTGTCCAAGGATGTCGAGGCGATGCAGCCGCACATCCGCGCGTTCGTGGAGCGGGTGGTCACCTTCACCGTCTGCCCCGAGTGCGACGGAACGCGGCTGTCCGAGCTGGCGCGCTCGTCGAAGATCAAGCGCATCAACATCGCCGACGCCTGCGCGATGCAGATCAGCGATCTCGCCGACTGGGTGCGTGGCCTCAAGGAGCCGTCGGTGGCGCCGCTGCTGGCGAACCTGACGGCCACACTCGACTCGTTCGTCGAGATCGGGCTCGGCTATCTCAGTCTCGACCGCCCGGCAGGCACGCTTTCCGGCGGCGAGGCGCAGCGCACCAAGATGATCCGGCACCTCGGGTCGGCGCTCACCGACGTCACCTACGTCTTCGACGAGCCGACCATCGGGCTGCACCCGCATGACATCCAGCGGATGAACAACCTGCTGATCCAGTTGCGGGACAAGGGGAACACCGTGCTCGTCGTCGAGCACAAGCCGGAAGCGATCGTCATCGCGGACCACGTGGTCGACCTGGGACCGCGCGCGGGCACCAAGGGCGGCGAGGTCGTCTTCGAGGGCACCGTCGAGGGCCTGCGGTCCAGCGGCACGCTCACCGGGCGGCATCTGGACGACCGCGCTTCGCTGAAGCCGGAAGTGCGGGAGTCGTCGGAAGTGCTCCAGATCCGCGGTGCGAGCACGCACAATCTGAAGAGCGTCGACGTCGACATCCCGCTCGGCGTGCTGGTCGTGGTGACCGGCGTTGCCGGATCGGGGAAGAGCTCGCTCATCCACGGCTCGGTTTCTCCCATGGACGGCGTCATTTCGGTCGACCAGGGCGCGATCAGGGGCTCACGGCGCAGCAACCCGGCGACTTACACCGGCATGCTGGAGCCGATCCGCAAGGCGTTCGCGAAGGCCAACGGCGTCAAGCCCGCGTTGTTCAGCTCGAACTCCGAGGGCGCCTGCCCGACCTGCAACGGCAACGGCGTCATCTACACCGACCTCGGCGTGATGGCCACCGTCGCCACGCTCTGCGAGGAGTGCGAGGGCAAGCGGTTCCAGGCGGAGGTGCTCGAGTACAAGCTCGGCGGCAAGGACATCAGCGAGGTGCTCGCCATGTCGGTCACCGAGGCCGGCGAGTTCTTCGCGGCGGGTGAGCAGAAAACGCCTGCGGCGCACAAGATCCTGACCCACCTGTCCGATGTCGGGCTCGGGTACATCAGCCTCGGACAGCCGCTCACCACGCTGTCCGGCGGCGAGCGGCAGCGGCTCAAGCTGGCCACGCACATGGGCGAGAAGGGCGGCATCTACGTGCTCGACGAGCCGACCACCGGTCTGCACCTCGCCGACGTCGAGCACCTGCTCGGACTGCTCGACCGGCTCGTCGACGCGGGCAAGTCGGTGATCGTCATCGAGCACCACCAGGCGGTCATGGCGCACGCGGACTGGATCATCGATCTCGGCCCCGGTGCCGGCCACGACGGCGGCAAGGTCGTCTTCGAGGGCACGCCAGCCGACCTCATCGCGGACCGTTCGACGCTCACCGGTGAGCACTTGGCGGCGTACGTCGGGTGACAAGTACGTAGTGCTCCCTGATTGTTTCCCGTGGTGATCAACGGGCAGTGTCGGGAGACATGCAGAACGCGTTCCCCCGAGCACTGGACGCCGCGATCACCGCCAGTGGGCTGAGCCTGGAACGGGTCCGCCACCGGCTCGCCGAGCGTGGCGTGCGCGTCAGCGTCGCGACGTTGAGCTACTGGCGAAACGGCAGAAGCCGCCCGGAGCGCAGCGACTCGCTGCGCGCCGTGCGGATCTTCGAGGAGCTGTTCGAGTTGCCGCCCGGTGCGCTCACCGTGTTGCTCGGCCCGCGCCGCCCCCGGGGCAGATGGGGCGGCGCGAGCCGGAACTCACTGGGTGTTGCTGGTGACCCAGGACTTGTAGTACGACACGTCGACGTAGATAGACGGGCCGGTGGCGCAGGTGCTGGAGTTGTTGCCGGCCCTGCTGGTCGCGCCGATCAGCTCCCAGGTCCCGTTGACCTGCTTGACCTGCGGGCCACCGGAGTCGCCGTAGCAGGCGCCCTTGTTGCCACCGGGGTTGTTGGTGCAGATCTCGCTGGCGCCGCTGATGCCGAGGCACTTGTTGTCCGCGACGATCGAGGTGTCGAGCTGCTGCAGGATCACCGGGGCGCCACAGGCGCCCGCCGGTGCGCAGGTCTGACCCCAGCCGATGATCCGGGTGGCCTGGCCGACCGGGCCGGATGAGGCCGAGATCGCGACCGGGGCCTGCGGCACCGAGGTGGCGAGCTTGAGCAGCGCCAGGTCGGCGCTGGGGTGGGCGATGCGCTGGCTCACCTTGGCGACGGTGCCGCCGCTGGTCCGGTTCGTGGTGCCGACGCGCACCTGGGCCGGCTGCCCGCAGTGCTTGGCGGTGACGACCCAGTTCGCCTTGACGAGCGAGCCACCGCACGAGTGACCGCCGCCGGCCGACTGGAGTGAGGCCATGAACGAGTAGACCTGGGTCGCGTTCCCGCCGCCGACGATATCGGTCTGGGCGGCGGCGGGTGCTGTCAGCGACAGTGCTGCAGCCGCCGTGACGGCGAGGCCGGCGAGCAGGGACCTTGCTTTCATCATGTGCTCCTTCGGTGAGGAGTAACCGGTCATCCTGCACGTTAGGAACGCTTGTGGTTGGTGAATAACCTACGGAAGTATGGGTGGTTTAACCGTTTAGTACTTTTGTCGGCTAGGGGGCCGGTGGGGTCACCCGGTCGGGCAAAAGTAGGGGGTAACGTTTCGGGTTTCGTCTGTTTTGGCTGGTTGGTCTGCAGTAGCTTGCTGCGCTATGTCGACCAATCCCGGCCCTGAGAACTGGGGCCAGCAGCCGCAGCAGCCTCCTCCAGGTGGCGGTTACCCCGCCGCGCCTCCGCCGCCGCCCCACGCGCCAGCCGCGCTGGGCCCGGTGCCCAAGTCGCTCGAACTTTCGATCAAGCTCTGGTTCGCGGCAGCGGGTGTGTTCATCCTCCGCGGCATCCTCGAGATCGCGGTCAGCCAGGACGTCGCCGACGAGACTTTCCGGCGGTTCCAGGTCGCCAACCCCGGCACCACGGCGACCTCCACTGGTGCCAGCATCCTCGGCACCATTTTCACGCTCATCCTGGCCGCGGCCTGGATCGGCACCGTGTTCGCCATGCGCTCCGGCCAGAATTGGGCCCGCATCCTGCTGACCGTGCTCGGCGGTATCGCCTTGCTGCTCGGCTTGGTAGGACTGCTCGCGCTCGGCATCTACTTCGCCGTCGGCGGCCTCGCGATCCTCTCGGCGCTTCTTTCTGTCGTCAGCCTCGTGCTGATCGCCGGGGCGATCCTCTTCCAATTCAAGTCTGACGCCAACGCGTTTTTCGTGCGACGCTGAGCCAGAGCGCGACCAGCAGCACATAGAGGGTCACCGCCAAGCCGGTGACCACCGCTGACCCGGTGCGGGCGGAAAGCGCGCTCGCACCGGTGACGCATGTCCCGAGCGGGAACGTGAAAGCCCACCAGGACAACGAGAACTCCGGTCGCTCCTTCACGGTGACCGCGATCGCGAGCGCCAGCCACAGCATCGCGAACCCCAGCGTCGGCACGCTGTAGAGCAAGCCGAACGCCCGCGCCGCGTTGCCGTACGGCGCCGGTGCGACCTCGCCGAGCACGAGTGCCGCGGTCGTCGACTGGCCGAGCGGGCCGAGCACGATCCACAGCGTCGGTGACGGCACGCCGCCGCGCATCAGGCGGCCCCAGATCAGCGGCAGCAGCGCGAGTGTCGCGAAGAGACTGATGCCGAAGAAGCCATAGCAAGCCAGTACCAGTGCGAGTTTTCCTTGCCCGTCAGGCAAATGCGCGGCGAGCGCCGCGCCGGTCGTCGCGGAGACCATCGGTGGCACGACCGGCAGCAGCCAGGTGGGGGAGACCTCGCTCGCGTCGATCCGGCCGGTGATCATCCGGTACGGCACGGCCAGCGTGGTGAAGAGCCCGAGCGCGGTTCCGGCCGTCCACAGTGTCCAGTCGATTGCGAGACCCGTTGTGCCGCCGAGGAAGTTGAGCGCGCCGGCGCCGACACTCAGCAACGCCATCGGTGGCGCGCCCCAGAAGTGATCGAGTGGCGCCGGGCCCGACTTGACGAGTTTCCAGCAGAGCACGAGCAGCCAGGCGGCCGCGCAGGCCCAGATCACGGCGGCGACCGGCTTCAGGCCGGGCACCGGCAGGGTGACGGCCGCGTTCGCGACGATGCTCGTGCCCATGACCGAGGTGAACCATTTCGGAGCCAGCCTGGCGGGCGCGGATTTGAGCATGACTTCACGATCGTGGCTTCCACGTGCACTCGGTAGAGCCCGATCCACGATGAACTCATAAGCTGCCGTTATGGCTCTACCGATGAGGGTGGCCGACCTGACCGGCTTCGACCTGCTGCTTTCCATCGCCAAGCTCGGCAGTATCGGGCTGGCGGCGCGGGCACACGGCATTTCGCAGCCCGCCGCGAGCTCCCGGCTGCGGCAGCTGGAGACGCAGGTCGGCGTGCCGCTGGTGGACCGGTCGCCCCGTGGCTCGCGGCTCACGAGCGCGGGCGCGCTCGTCGTCGACTGGGCGAGGCCGGTGGTCGACGCGGCGTCCGATCTGGAGGCGGGCATCGCGGCGCTGCGTGCCGAACGTGACACCCAGCTGCGCGTCGCGGCGAGCCTGACGGTCGCGGAGTACCTGATGCCGAAGTGGCTGGCGGCGTTGCCAGCCGGGAGTGCGGTCGCGCTGAGTTCCGGCAACTCCGCCGAGGTCGCCGAGCTGGTGCTCGACGGCAAGGTCGACCTGGGCTTCACCGAGGGGCCCGATCTCCGTGGCGGGCTCGAAGCGCACAGCGTCGGCCGTGACAAGCTGCGCCTGGTCGTCGCGCCCGGTCATCGGTGGGTGCGGCGCCGGATCACCGTCGCCGAGCTGGCGGCGACCCCGTTGATCAGCCGCGAACGCGGGTCCGGCACCCGGCGCGCGCTGGAGCTGGCCGTCCGCCCGCTCGACCTGGCCGCGCCCCTGCTGGAGCTGTCTTCGACGACCGCGATCAAGGCCGCGGTGATCGAGGGCATCGGTCCGGCGGTGCTCAGCGCGCACACGGTCGCGGCCGAACTGGCGGCCGGGTCACTGATCGGCGTGGACGTCGCGGGCGCCGACCTCGGGCGTGAGCTGCGGGTCATCTGGCGGGCCGGTCGGTCGCCGCGTGGGCTCGCGGCCGACCTCGCCGCCATCGCGGTGCGGGGTTCCTGACAGAATCGGTCCCGTGTCTGACGAAGTGACGACGAAGCTGCGCGTGCTGTCCGGGATCCAGCCGACCGGGGACTCGTTCCACCTCGGCAACTACCTCGGTGCCGTCCGGCAGTGGGTGGCGCTGCAGGACACGCACGAGACGTACTACTGCGTGGTCGACCTGCACGCGATCACCGTCGAGCAGGACCCGAAGGTGCTGCGGCACCGCACGCGGCTCTCCGCGGCGCAGCTGCTCGCGCTCGGCGTCGACCCGGACCGCAGCGCGCTGTTCGTGCAGAGCCACGTGCCCGAGCACGCACAGCTCGGCTGGGTGCTCGAATGCCAGACCGGGTTCGGCGAGGCCAGCCGGATGACGCAGTTCAAGGACAAGGCGTCGAAGCAGGGCACCGACCGCGCCAGCGTCGGGCTGTTCACCTACCCGGTGCTGCAGGCCGCGGACATCCTGCTCTACCAGGCCAACGCGGTGCCGGTCGGCGAGGACCAGCGCCAGCACCTGGAGCTGACGCGTGACCTGGCGCAGCGGTTCAACAAGCGGCTCGGCAAGACGTTCACCGTGCCGGAGCCGTACATCGTCAAGGGCACCGCGAAGATCTACGACCTGCAGGACCCGACGTCGAAGATGAGCAAGTCGGCGTCCACCGGCAACGGCCTGATCGAGCTGCTGGAGGACCCGAAGCGCTCGGCGAAGAAGATCCGGTCGGCGGTCACCGACACCGGCCGCGAGGTCGTCTTCGACGCGGAGAACAAAGCGGGCGTCGCGAACCTGCTGACCATCTACTCGGCGCTGACGTCGCGGACGATCCCCGAGCTCGAAGCCGCGTACGAGGGCAAGGGCTACGGCGACCTGAAGAAGGACCTCGCCGAGGTGCTCGTCGACTTCGTCACGCCGTTCCAGGCGCAGGTTCAGTCCTATATGGACGATGTGGCCGAGTTGGACAAGGTGCTCGCGCGCGGCGCCGAGCGGGCGCGCGAGGTGGCTTCGCGGACGCTGGCGGCGGCGTACGACCGAATCGGTTTCCTGCCGCCCAGCTGATCCGGCCCAGTTGGTTTACCGTTTGCAGGTGGCCGACAGCGAAGAGAAACTACTGCCCAAGCTACGCCGCAAGTACGCGTGGCTCGATCACCTGATCCGCGCGAACGACGCGTTCACCGAGCGCTACGGCAATCACTACGCCGCGGCGATCACGTACTTCAGTGTGCTGTCGCTGTTCCCGTTGCTGATGGTGGGTTTCTCCATCGCCGGGATGGTGCTGCAGGGCGACACCGCCGCGCTCGACCAGCTGCGCGAGGGCATCACCAAGTCGGCGCCTGCCGGGCTCGGCGACTTCCTGAACCAGATCGTCACGACGGCGTTGAAAGCGGGCGCCGGCACCGGGATCTTCGGCCTGGTGCTCGGGTTGTACTCGGGCATCGGGTGGATGACGAACCTGCGTGACGCGCTGACCGCGCAGTGGGGCCAGGAGAAGCAGGCACTGCCACTGGTCTCGACGACGTTGAAGGACCTCGTGCGACTGCTCGGGCTCGGGCTGGCGCTGGCGTTCTCGTTCGGCATCACCGCCGCGGGCAGCGGGGTCGGTCGTTTGCTGCTGCGCTTGGTCGGGCTCGAGGATCAGGGCTGGGCCGTGTTCCTGCTGCGGCTCGCGACGATCGTGCTCGGCCTCGCCGGGAACATGCTGGTGTTCGTCTGGGTGATCGCGCGGCTGCCGCGCGAGAAGGTCAGCTTCCGCAGCGCGCTGAAGGGCGCGGCCATCGCGGCCGTCGGTTTCGAGGTGCTGAAGCAGGTCACGACGGTCTACCTGGGCTTCGTGAGCTCGTCGCCGAGCACCGTGCTGTTCGGGCCGATCCTGGGTCTGCTGTTCTTCTCGAACCTGGTGTCACGGTTCCTGCTGTTCGTGACGGCGTGGACCGCGACGGCGCCGGAGAACGAGGTCAAGGTGATCGCGCCGCCGCCCCCGGTCGTTCTGCGGCCCAACGTGACCGTGGAGCGCCGGCCGAGCTTCGGGGTGCCCGCGGCCGCATTCGGGGCCGGAGCGCTTGTCGGCTACCTCAGGGGCCGCAAAGGCTCGTGAGTGTTTAGGCCGGTTCTAACCGGCCGTACCACTCACGAGTCTTGAGCTGCGGCTTTCCTGCGGAAGTGGCCGATGGTGAAGCCCGCGACGATGATCAGCGCGACCACGAGCGTGAGGATCCAGCCGACGACACCGAAGCGGTCCTCTGGCGTGGCGACGGCCGCGTTCGGGGTCGAGTTGTCCTGCGGGTCGGGGATGGCCTTGCCGTTGGCGCCGGTCTTGTAGACGATCTGGCCGACCGGCTCGGCTTTCGAGGCCTCGAGCGCGAAACCGTAGTCGAGCAGCTTCGCCGCCTGGTCGACGATGCGGGTCGGCCGCTGCTCACCGCGCATGGTCACCACGGCGATGCGCTTGCCGTTGCGGGCGGCGCCGCCGACGTAGGTGTGCCGCGCGTCGTCGGTGAAGCCGGTCTTGCCGCCGAGGAAGCCGGGGTAGACGCCGAGCAGCTTGTTGTCGTTGTAGAGCGGGAAGCTCGGCTTCTCGCCCATCGCGGGCCACTGGAATTCCTTGGTGCCGACGGCTTTCGCGAATTCCGGCTGCTTCATCGCGTAGTGGAAGACCACGCTCAGGTCATAGGCCGAGGTCGACATGCCCGCCGCGTCGAGGCCGGACGGCGAGGCGGCGCGGGTGTCCATCGCGCCGATCTTGGCGGCGAGAGCGTTCATCTTCGCCAGCGTCGCGTCGATACCGCCGAGCGTGGTCGCGAAGGTGTGCGCGACGTCGTTGCCGGAGTGCATCAGCAGGCCGTGCAGCAACTGGTCCACTGTGTACTTGCCGCCCGCGACGATGCCGACGCAGGTGCATTCCTGCTCGGCGTCCTCTTTGGTCGGTGAAATCACCTGTTCGGGCTTGAGCTCGGTGACCACCACGAGCGCGAGCAGCGTCTTGATGAGCGACGCGGGGCGCTGGCGCGCGTGCGGGTTCTTCGCGGCGAGCACGGCGCCGGTGTCGAGGTCCTGCAGCACCCAGGACGCCGAGGTGACGTCCGGCGGGTTGAGCGCGTTCTTCGGGACGACGACGTCGCATTCGGCCATCCGAGGGCCGCCTTGCGGCTGCGCGGGCACCGGAAGCGGCGCTGGGGCCTGCTTTCCCGGCAACGGCTTCTCGGAGGTGTCGATCGGCGGCGGCGGGGTCTCACGGTTCGAGCAGCCGGACGCTGGTGCGTTCGCAGTTGTCGACGGCGGGGCCGCCAAGACCGGTGAGGTCGTCAGCAAAACCGACATCACGGCAGGAACGAGAACCTTGAGCGACCGGGTAACTGCGGAGTGCACCCTTGCAAACTAACTTAGGTGGGGGAGTTGCATACTCGGGGGCATGTCTCGTCGCGTCTCGCTGTTTCTGCTGGCCTTCGGTGTCTGGTCGTGGATCATCTGGATCACGTTCGTGAAGAACCTGTGGGCGGGCGACCGCTCCTGGGCCGCCGACGGTTCCCCGACCGCGTTCTTCATCGTGCACTTCGTGCTCGCCGTGGTGTCGTTCGTCCTCGGCAGTGTCATTGGAGTGATCGGCTGGCGGGGTTTTCGGCGGCAAAAAACGAACAATCAGTGAGCATTACCCCATATGGGGGACAGTGCTCAGTCCTTTGAATGCCTAACGTTCTCGCCATCAGGTTTGTTCAGGGCATGTCGCGCCGAACCGCGCCCTGCCCGTTCACTGGAGGTGGAATGTCCCCGATCCGTCGATGGCTGCTCCCGGCGGCCACCGTGCTCGCGCTGACCGCGAGCATGGCGCCGAGCGCGAGCGCCGCCGCACCGGCAGCGCCCACGTGCGACACGACCAGCGAAGCCTTCAACTACGTGGTCATCTACAACCCGCACACCCCGCAGTTCGTGGTCGACAAGGAACTGAAGGCCAAGTGCGGCACGAGGGTCTCGTACTACCCGGAGATCGGGGTCGCGGTCGCGTCCTCGCGCAACGCCGACTTCCAGGCCAAGGTCGGCGAGTTCCGCGCCTACTCCGGTAGCCGCGAAGTGGCGTTCCCGCCCGCTTCGGCAGCCGCGGCCCAGCGCCGCGAGATCGTCGCGGAGCTCGAGAACGAGGAGACCCGCGAGGTCGTCGCGGCCGCGGACGTCAGCGCCCAGCAGTGGGACATGCGTGCGATCCACGCGCCAGAGGCGAACAAGATCAACCCGGGCAGCAAGAACGTCACGGTCGGCGTCCTCGACTCCGGCATCGACGCCAAGCACCCGGCACTCGCGGCCGCCGTCGACGCCAAGCAGTCGGCGAACTGCAACTCCGGCTCGCCCGACACCGCCCCTGACTCCTGGCTCCCGACGACCTCGGACCACGGCACCCACGTCGCGGGCACCATCGCAGGCAAGGACGACGCGGTCAAGTTCACCGGCGTCGCGCCCGGAGTCAAGCTCGCCTCGGTGAAGGTGGTCAGCGACGCAGGCTACATCTTCCCGGAGGCCGCGGTCTGCGGCTTCATGTGGGCCGCGAAGCAGGGCATGGAGGTCACCAACAACTCGTACTACATCGACCCCGGCATGTTCTACTGCCGCAAGCAGGCAGGCGACGCGGCCGCCTACGAGGCCGTCCGCCGGGCCGTCACGTACTCGAACAACCACGGTGTCCTCAACATCGCGGCCGCGGGCAACTCCGGCTTCGACGTCACCAAGCAGACCACCGACGAGAACCGCCCCCACCCGGTCGACTCCACCTGCGGCATCCTGCCCAAGGCGATCGACGGCGTCATCACGGTCTCCGCGGTCGGCTACGCGGGCACCAAGTCCTCGTACAGCAACTTCGGCGCAGGCCAGACCGACGTCACCGCCCCCGGCGGCGACCGCGCCCAGCTGCCCCCGGCAGGCCAGGGCGCGGGCTGCCCGCTCTCCTCGGTCTTCGGCGGCGTGTACGGCACCAAGTGCGGCACCTCGATGGCGTCCCCGCACGCCGCCGGCGTCGCCGCGCTCTTGGCGAGCAAGTACCGCTTCGCTCCGCCTGCGCTGCTCACCTGGCTGCTCGAGCGTCAGGCCGACCCTGTCGCTTGTGGAGCCGCGGCCCCGACTTGCACGGGACCGGCGAACAACAACTCGTACTACGGCCACGGCCTGGTCAACGCACTGGACGCGGTGAAGTAACCCTGCTTTGACGAACGCCCCTTGCCAGAACGCTCGCCGTTCCGACAAGGGGCGTTTCGTGTGTGAAGGGAGCCTTCACACACGCAGGCTGGATGAAGGCTCCCTTCACACAAGATCAGGCCGCGGCGAGCAGGACTGCCGGGCGTGGCCGGGAGGCAGCGATGGCGTAGGCGGTTTGAAGATCGGCCAGTACGCCGTCGGGGTCGGTCTTGAGCTTGCTCGGCAGGGTTTGGACGCTGGTGATGCCCGCCGTGGTGTAACGGTTGTTCCGGCGCACGGTTCGCGCGTAGTCGGCCTTGTAGAAGTGAAATTCGAACGAGTCGATTTCCCAAGCCGGCCCGATTTCGTCCCACCAGGCGTCCGGGCAGCCGATGTAGCGTCCGTCCGGTGTGCGGAGGTCGACGTTCCAATGGCTTGGTGGAACGGGCAGCCTCTGACTGAGCGTCTTCGCGTGTGCTTCGGCGATTGATCGGACATTCGCCCACTCCGTCAGCAGGCGTCGTGGAATAGCTGTGCCGCGTTTGGTACCGGTATTGAGTTCCGCCATCAGCGCCTCGGGCGCGCAACGCCCGTGCTGAATGGATTCGATCAGGATTTTCGAGACCGGCTCGACGGAGCGGAGTCGCCGGACCGCGTCCGTGGTCGCGCGCACGAGTGGGGCCAATGGCATCTTTTCGCGGATAACGGGATTCGGCGGCCCTTTTGGTCCGTTCAACCGTGACGTAGCTGACGCTTTTGACCTTGCGTTCGTGAGGATTCAGCAGGTGAATGCCACTTTCTGCGGGTAGCTCGCGCGACCGCAGGCCGTGGCGGCGACAAGCTTCGATTCCGGTGACCATCGCTTCCGCGCCGGTGTAGAGCAGGGCTCCTACCGTGCGCTGGTCTTGGGTCGGCTCGCCGTTGTGCTTGAGAATGATGCCGGGAAGTAGCAGTTGCCATATGCCTCCAGGTAGACAGTGGTTGTAGATGGTCGTGCTGTGCATGCCGAGCGCTTCCAGGTCGGCGACCCTGACCACGCCGAGTCTGCTGCGCTCTCGAAGTAGTTCAGGATGGCCATCCCATCTCCCCCTATTGGTCATGCTCACCATCGTGACCATGGCTCCCGCGAATCCACCACCCCCTTTTCCGCCGCCTGTGGATAACTCCCCTTTTTCGAGCCCCCTGTGGATAACCTCGCCCGAAAAATGTGAAGGACCCCTTCACCAAGCTAGGCTTGGTGAAGGGGTCCTTCACAACCTCGAATAACTCAGACGCGCTTGAAAAGGAGCGCGCGCTTCACTTCCTGGATCGCCTTGGTGACCTGAATGCCGCGCGGGCAGGCATCCGTGCAGTTGAACGTCGTCCGGCAGCGCCACACGCCTTCGGAGTCGTTCAGGATGTCCAGCCGCTCTTCGGCGCCCTCGTCGCGGGAGTCGAAGATGAAGCGGTGGGCGTTGACGATCGCCGCCGGGCCGAAGTACGAGCCGTCGTTCCAGTAGACCGGGCAGGACGAGGTGCAGCAGGCGCAGAGGATGCACTTGGTGGTGTCGTCGAACCGGTCACGGTCGGCCTGGGACTGGATGCGCTCGCGGGTGGGCTCGTTGCCGTAGGCGATGAGGTACGGCTTGACCGAACGGTAGGCCTCGAAGAACGGGTCCATGTCGACGTAGAGGTCCTTCAACGTCGTCAGGCCCTTGATCGGGGCGATGGTGATGACCGTCTGCTTGCCGTCCTTGGAGAGCAGGTCCTTCATGAGGACCTTGCATGCCAGGCGGTTGATGCCGTTGATCTGCATCGCGTCCGAGCCGCACACGCCGTGCGCGCATGACCGACGGAACGAGAACGTCCCGTCGATGTAGTCCTTGACGTAGAAGAGCAGGTTCAGCAGCCGGTCGGTGCGCTGCGCCGGGACGTCGTAGGACTCCCAGTGGGGCTCTTCGTCGATCTCCGGGTTGAACCGGAGGATCTTCAGCGTGACCGTGATCGGCGTGTGGTCCGTCGAAGCGGGCGCTTCGGAAATTGCCGTGCTCATCAGTACTTACGCTCCATCGGTTCGTACCGGGTGAAGGTGACCGGCTTGTAGTCGAGCCGGATGTCGGCGGAGAGACCCTCGCCCTGCTTGTAGGCCATGGTGTGGCGCATGAAGTTCGTGTCGTCGCGGTTCGGGTAGTCCTCGCGGGCGTGGCCGCCGCGGGATTCCTTGCGCGCCAGCGCGCCGACGACCAGAACCTCGGCCAGCTCCAGGAGGAAGCCGAGCTCGGCGGCCTCGAGAAGGTCGGTGTTGTACCGCTTTCCCTTGTCCGCCACCGTGATGCGCGAGTAACGCTGCTTCAGCGCCTGCACGTCCGTCAAAGCCTGCTTCAACGTCTCTTCGGTGCGGTACACCGAAGCGTGCGAGTCCATCGTGCGCTGGAGCTCGGTGCGGATGTCGGCCACCCGCTCCTCGCCGTGCTCGCTCAAGAGAAGCGCGAGCTGCTCTTCGACGACCTTGGCGGGCGCCTCCGGCAGTTCGACGTAGTCGTGCGCCAGCGCGTACTCGGCGGCCGCGATGCCGGCGCGGCGGCCGAACACGTTGATGTCGAGCAGCGAGTTGGTGCCGAGGCGGTTCGAGCCGTGCACCGAAACGCAGGCGACCTCGCCCGCGGCGAAGAGGCCGGGGATGACGTGGTCGTTGTCACGCAAGGCTTCGCCGTGGACGTTGGTCGGGATGCCACCCATCACGTAGTGACAGGTCGGGAACACCGGCACCGGCTCCTTGACCGGGTCGACGCCCAGGTAGGTCCGCGAGAACTCCATGATGTCCGGGAGCTTCGCGTTCAGCGTCTCCTCGGGGATGTGCGTGACATCCAGCACCACGTAGTCCTTGTTCGGGCCACAACCGCGGCCCTGCAGCACTTCCTGCACCATCGAGCGCGCCACGATGTCGCGCGGCGCGAGGTCCTTGATGGTCGGGGCGTAGCGCTCCATGAACCGCTCGCCGGACGCGTTGCGCAGGATCCCGCCCTCGCCTCGGACGGCTTCGGAAATGAGGATGCCCAGGCCCGCGAGGCCGGTCGGGTGGAACTGGAAGAACTCCATGTCCTCCAGCGGGAGGCCCTTGCGGAAGATGATGCCGAGGCCGTCACCGGTGAGGGTGTGCGCGTTCGACGTCGTCTTGAAGATCTTGCCGGCGCCACCGGTGGCGAACACGATCGACTTGGCCTGGAAGATGTGCAGCTCGCCGGTCGCCAGCTCGTAGGCGACGACGCCCGACGCGATCGGGTTGCCGTTCTCGTCCGGGGTCAGCACGAGATCCAGCACGTAGAACTCGTTGAAGAACTCGGTGCCGTGCTTGACGCAGTTTTGGTACAGCGTCTGGAGGATCATGTGCCCGGTGCGGTCCGCGGCGTAGCAGGCGCGGCGCACCGCTGCCTTGCCGTGGTCACGGGTGTGGCCGCCGAAGCGGCGCTGGTCGATCTTGCCTTCGGGCGTGCGGTTGAACGGCAGGCCCATCTTCTCGAGGTCGAGCACCGCGTCGATGGCTTCCTTCGCCATGATCTCGGCGGCGTCCTGGTCGACCAGGTAGTCGCCACCCTTGATCGTGTCGAAGGTGTGCCACTCCCAGTTGTCCTCTTCGACGTTCGCGAGCGCGGCGCACATGCCGCCCTGCGCCGCACCGGTGTGCGACCGCGTCGGGTAGAGCTTGGTGAGAACCGCGGTGCGGGTGCGCTGGCCTGACTCGATGGCCGCGCGCATCCCGGCGCCACCGGCGCCGACGATCACCACGTCGTACTTATGGACCTGCATTTCAAACGCTCCGTCTGGATCAGACACTGCGGCGCGCAGCGCCTCCGTTGAGGGTGGCGGTGGGCGACGGGTGGGGGTCAGCTGGCCGGGATGTTCGGGTCGAACGTGAAGATCACCATCGTGCCGACGGCCAGGATCAGCGCCATCGAGACGTAGAGCACGATCTTCAGCCAGAACCGCGTGCTGTCCTTGCGCGCGTAGTCGTCGATGATCGTGCGGAGGCCGTTGCCACCGTGGATCTCGGCGAGCCAGAGCATCGACAGGTCCCAGAACTGCCAGAACGGCGACGCCCAGCGGCCGGCGACGAAGCCCCAGTTGATCCGGTGCACACCGCCGTCGAGGATGTTCATGATCAGCAGGTGGCCGAGCACCAGGATGATCAGCGCGAGACCCGAGATGCGCATGAACAGCCAGCTGTAGAGCTCGAAGTTGCTGCGGCGCGCGGTGGCGCGCTTCGGGGTGCGCGGCTTCGCGAGTGCGAGGTCAGCCATGGTCAGTTACCCCCGAAGAGCGTTTCGACGGTGCGCTTCATCATGAAGAACGCGCCGGGCAGCATGACCGCGACCCAGATCACGGCGATGGTCCACAGCATGGGCTTCTGGTACTTCGGGCCCTTTTCCCAGAAGTCGACCAGCATGACCCTGATGCCGTTCAGCGCGTGGTAGAGCACCGCGCCGACGAGGCCGACCTCGAGGAGGTTGACGATCGGGGTCTTGTAGGTCTCGATGACCTGGTCGTAGGTGTTCGGCGACACGCGCACGAGTGCGGTGTCGAGCACGTGCACGAACAGGAAGAAGAACGTGAGCACGCCGGTGATGCGGTGCAGCACCCAGGACCACATACCGGGGTCGCCCCGGTAGAAGGTTCCCTTACGGCGTGAGGCACCCGCCCGATCGCTCGCGCCCGCCTCTGTGGCGGTGCTAGCCGTGGTGGACATCGGTGAACGGCCTCCAACGTCATGGCTTGAGCCCGAAGCGATGACATCGAGCTTTTTGGATAAACGGATGCTAGACCCGGACTGTCCGACCGGCTCAACCTCGGGTTCCTCTCTGTGATGGACGAGACAGCGGCCGCGTCAGGTCCACCCCGCGTAGAACACCGACGAACGGGTCTTGAACCGGCGAACATCAGACCTTTACCGTGTCGTGCACCTGCGCGCGCATGACGGCCCGCGCTGGGCAGTGCCGGGAAAAACGGACATTCGGCCAAATGGGCTGTTCGATGTTGTTGGTTATTGACTGATTGTGCGAGATATCATACGTTTTGCTCTCGTTAGTCATCCGATCTATCGGCTTGAGTTCACGATGGAGTGACCGATGTCCGAGCAGCACGGTGGGTTCCCTCGACGCGAGCTGCTCGGCGGCGCACTCGCCGGGCTCGCGCTCACGGCACTGCCCGCCACCGCGAACGCCGAGGTCGAAGCCACCGCCGAGTGCTTTGTGGACAGCCGGATGAGCACGGACCGGCAGTGGGAACGCTTTCTCGCCGGTCAGGACCCGGTCTGGCAGCGCGTGCCGCGCACTTGGTACGAGGGTCCCTTCCTGGGCAACGGCTTCGTCGGCGCGCAGGTCTACCGCGAGCTGAACGCGGTGAAGTTCACCGTCGACCACAGCGAATGCCAGGATCACCGTCCCGCGAACGGCAACGAGTGGGGTGTCGCACGTCTCCCGATCGGGAAGGTGCTGCTCAGCCCGGTGGGCATGATCACAGGCGCCGATCTCCGGCTCGATCTCTGGAACGCGGAATTGACCGGTCGGGTGACCACCGACAAGGGGACACTCGACGTCCGCGCGTTCGTCCACAGTGAGAAGGACGTGCTCGCCGTCGAGGTCAGGCCGAGCGCGGGGGAGCGCGCGTTCGACCTGACCTTCGTGCCGCTCCCCGCGGTCAGCCCGCGCATCATCAGGGAGAACCCGCCTGCCGGGTTCCAGCCGAACCCCGCGTGGACCACGCATGCCGAAGGCGAGCTGAACTTCGTCACCCAGCCGCTGTTCGCCGGTGGCCAGACGGCGACCGCGTACCGGATCAGGCGCTCCGCGCGCGGCCGTGAGCTGCTGCTTTCCACCGCGCACAGCTTCCCGGGCACCGAGGCCGAAGCGCGGGCGCGTGACGCGGTGCGCTGGTCGTCCAGTGTGGACGCTCTGCGTCCCGGCCACCGGAACTGGTGGCACGCGTTCTACCGCAAGAGCTTCCTTTCACTGCCGGACGCGAAGCTGCAGAGCTTCTACTGGATCCAGCTGTACAAGCTGGCCTCCGCCGCGCGTGCCGAGGCGCCGATCATGGCGACCACCGGGCCGTGGCTGGAGCCGACGCCGTGGCCGTCCGTTTGGTACAACCTCAACGCCCAGCTCGAATACTGGCCGGTGCACGGCTCGAACCACCTCGAACTCGACCCGATCCCGCGCTCGATCCGGGAGAACCAGCAGACGCTGATCGACGGGCTGCGGCCCGAGTACCGCGCCGACTCGATGGGCCTGCGCCGCAGTGCCGACGCGCGGTTCGCCGACGCGGGGTACGTCGGCGTGCCGAACCCGAACTCCGACGCCGAGATCGGCGACCTGCCCTGGCTGCTGCACAACGCCTGGCTGTCCTATCGGCACACCATGGACGTCTCGATCCTGCGTGACGTCGTGTTCCCGGTACTGCGCAAGGCGATGAACTACTACCTGCACTTTTTGGCGCCGGGCGCGGACGGCCGTCTCCACCTCCCGCCGACGTTCTCGCCGGAGTATGGCCGTGCGCCGGACTGTAACTACGACCTCGCGCTGATCCGCTGGAGCTGCCAGACCCTGCTGGATTCGGCCAAGACGCTGGGCATCACCGATCCGCTCGCCCCGAAGTGGCGTGAGGTGCTCGACAAGCTCGTCGACTATCCGGTCGACGAGCACGGCCTGATGGTCGGCACCGGTGTCCCGTTCGCCAAGTCGCATCGGCACTACTCGCACATACTGGCCGCGTACCCGCTCTACCTGATCAATGTGGACAGTCCGGCCGAGGCCGAGCTGATCTCCAAGTCGCTGGCGCACTGGATCAGTTTCGAAGGCGCGTTGCGCGGCTTCAGTTTCACGGGCGCGTCGTCGCTGTCGGCGGCGCTGGGCAGGGGAGACGACGCGCTGAAACACCTGCGCGAGTTCGTCGCGCGGTTCGCCCAGCCCAACACGATGTACTACGAGGCGGGGCCCGTCATCGAGACGCCGCTCTCGGCCGCGCAGTCCGTGCACGACATGCTGTGCCAGAGCTGGGGCGACACCATCCGGATCTTTCCCGCGGTGCCGGCTGCCTGGCGGGACCTCACCCTGCACGATTTCCGCACGCAGGGCGCTTTCCTCGTGAGCGCCGTGCGCAAGGCGGGCGTGACGACGTTCGTGCGGGTGCGCAGTCTCGCCGGGCAGCCTCTCAAGCTGCGGACCGGTATCGCGGGTGCGCTGGAGGTGCACGGCGCGCGCCGGTGGACGCAACTTCCCGATGGCACGGTCGAAATCGAACTCCCGCGCGGCGGCGAGGCGCTCGTGCACGCACGCGGGCGCAGGCCGGACACGACGATCGCACCCGTGCCGATCAGCGAGCCCGCACAGCCGTGGGGCTTGCCCGCGTTGGCGCCCGGCGGTCAGCTGGTGCCGGTCGATCTGTCCACTGTGGTCAACTCGGATGGCGTCACCAGCGAGTTCTACCTCGGCGACGGTGACTTCGACGGCTCCGGCAACACCTACCCGGCGGCCCAGCTGCCGCAGACCGGGCAGGTCACCGACGACGGCGTGCCGTTCCTGTTCGTCAACGGCAGCGAGGGCACGCCCAACAACGTCGTCGGCGCGACGATTCCTTTGCCCGCTGGGAAATACACCACGCTGCACGTGCTGGGCGCCGCTGACACGGCCAACAGCAACGGCAAGATCACCGTGACCTATGTGGACGGAACCGTCGAGCTGCCGCTGCGGCTCACCGCTTGGCGTAGCGCCGCCGCGTTCGGCGAGAGCGAGGCCGTCACCACCAACCTGATGCACGCCAAGGCGGGCATCCAGAACGTCAAGCTCGCGATCTTCCACCAGAAGATTCCGCTCGATCCGGCGCGCGAGGTCGCGTCGATCGCACTCCCAGCCGCCGCCACGCCACGGCCGCATCTGTTCGCGGTCACTCTCGAGAAGGGCAAGGCATGACCGAATTCGACCGCAGGAAGGCGCTCGCGCTGGGTGCGGGCACGCTGAGCGCGCTGGCTTTGGGGATGACGCCGGCGCAGGCCGCCACCTGGCAGTTGCGCTGGAGTCCCACCCCGGCGAAGGACGGACTGAACGCCTTCGAGGGCCTCGAAGACGACCGCTCGCACTCGCACACGAGCGTCAAGCACATCTACACCGAAGGTGATCACTGGCGCTTCGACATGCACACCCAGGACCGCGACGGCTCCGACCGCCAGCGCAACGAGTCCAAGGGCATGCGCGGCGACGGCAAGACCTACCCGATCTTGAAGGACACCACCTGGCGCATCCAGTACCAGGCGTTCTGGCCGTCGGAGCTGACGGCGACGACCTCGTTCACGCACATCGCCCAGATGAAGGTCTCCGACGTCGGCCCGCCGCTGTTCACGCTGACGCCGCGTGCGAAGGGACCCAAGGGCGGCGTGCTGACCATCGACGGTGACTCCGGTGGAAGCCGCGATCTCGCGGACTACGCGCCGTTGCAGAACAAGTGGATCGACGTGATGTACGAGTTCAAGGCCTCGCACTCGGGCTATCTCCGGGTAGTGATCCAGAACGGCTCGACCGTGGTCCACGACAGCAAGAAGAACGCGGACCTGTGGCGTGACAAGAACTATCTCAAGCCCAAGTGGGGCGTCTACCGCAGCATCAAGAGCTCCGGTCTGAAGAACTGCTACCAGCTCATCCGCAACTACAAGGGTTACCAACTCGTTTAAGGGTGGCGAACTTGAAGAGATTGGCGAAGAGATTCGGTGCCGCCGTGTCCGCGGCGGCGATGGTGTTCACCGTGCCCGTACTGGCCGCGCCGGTGGCGGAGGCGCTGCCGGACGGGCTCGCGCTGACCCCGCCGATGGGGTTCAACAACTGGAACACCACCGGCTGCAAGATCGACGAGAAGATGATCCGCGACATGGCGGACATCTTCGTCGACAAGGGACTGAAGGCCGCCGGCTACCAGTACGTCAACGTCGACGACTGCTGGGCCGAGCCGCAGCGCAACGCCGAGGGCAAGCTCGAGGGCAACAAGCTCACCTTCCCCAGCGGCATGAAGGCGCTCGGCGACTACATTCACTCGAAGGGCCTCAAGTTCGGCATCTACACCAGCGCGGGCACGGTCACCTGCGCGAAGACCATGCCGGGCGGGCTGGATCACGAGGATGTCGACGCGCAAACGTTTGCGGACTGGGGTGTCGACTACCTCAAGTACGACAACTGCAACAACCAGGGCCGTCCCGCGCTGGAGCGCTACACGAAGATGCGTGACGCGCTGAAGAAGACCGGGCGCCCGATCGTCTACTCGCTGTGCGAGTGGGGTGACAACAAGCCGTGGGAGTGGGGCAAGGTCGTCGGCCACCTGTGGCGCACGACCGGTGACATCAAGGACAACTGGTCCTCGATGCTCAACATCGTCAAGAAGAACGCGCCGCTCGCGCCGTACGGCGGGCCAGGGCACTGGAACGACCCCGACATGCTGGAGATCGGCAACGGCGGCATGTCCACTTTGGAGTACGAGTCGCACATGTCGCTGTGGTCGATCATGGCGGCGCCACTGCTGATCGGCTCCGACCTGCGCAAGGTCAGCAAGGAGAACTTCGAGGTTCTGCTGAACCAAGAGGTGATCGCGATCGACCAGGACGCGAAGGGCGTCCAGGGCGCCGTGCTGTCCCAAAAGGACGGTCACTGGGTCTTCGCGAAGCCGCTGGCCAACGGCGATGTGGCGGTCGCGTTGTTCAACGAGAACACCACCAGCGCGACCATCGGGACCAACGTGTCCGCGCTCGGCCTGCCGCGGTCACCCGGCTACAGCGTGCGTGACCTGTGGAAACACAAGACGTATCAGAGCGCGGGGCAGATCTCCGCGCTCGTGCCGCCGCACGGCACCGCGATGTTCCGTATCAAGGCGAGTCACGACTGGTTCCTCGACGAGCCGCTGGTCGGCGCCGGTCTCGAGTTCGCCGCCACAGCGAGCGGGGTGCCGGGTGACCTCGTCCCGGCGGGGAAGCCGTTCGAGGCCAGCGTTTCGGTCACCAACCACGCCCGTGTCCCGGTGTTCGCGCCGAAGACCTCGCTGACCGCGCCGGCGGGCTGGAAGATCGAGCAGATCGCCAAGCCTCGCAAGTGGATACTCGGCGCCGACGAATCGGCGGTCGGCCGCTGGCGGATCACGCCACCGGCCGGTTCCGAGGGCACGGTGACGGCGCTGCACAGCGAGACGCGGTACGACACGCTGGGCTTCGGCCGGGTCGAGCAGCCGGGCGACACGGCGGTCACCGTGCCGGCGCCACCGCCGACCGGAGCGGCTTACGCGAGTGATTTGCGCTGGTACGCCGAGAAGAACGGCTACGGCAACATCGAGCGTGACATGTCCAACGGCAGCATCCCCGACAAGGACGGCAAGCCGCTGACCATCAACGGCGTCCGCTACGCCAAGGGCCTGGGCGCGCACGCGCCGAGTGAGCTCGTCTTCTACACTGGCGGTCGCTGCACGGCGTTCAGCACGGACGTCGGCATCGACGACGAGCGGGAACCGGCGAACCTCCGTGGCTCGGCGACCTTCGAGGTCTACTCCGACGGCAAGAAGAAGGCGGACTCCGGCCTGCTGACCTACCTGGACCCGGCGTCACACCTGACGGCCGACATCACCGGCGCCCAGTACGTCAAGCTCGTGGTCACCGACGGTGGCGACGGCAACTCCTACGACCGAGGCGACTGGGCGGGCGCCCAGTTCACCTGCAAGTAGCCCCTGACCAGCGCTTAAAGGGCTCGTGAGTGGTATTGCCGGTTCTAACCGGCAATACCACTCACGAGCTTTGCGGGCGCTGTGGCTGATCACGGGCGGTGTGCGAGTGATCGCGTAGGGGGGATCGCGTTAAACATTTGGGTTACGTAGCGTGGCTTTCCTATGGCGTCTTCCCACCATGCGGGTACGGTTCGCCAGTCGAACCGCGCATTCCTGCGCGGATTCGTTCTCGGACATCCGCTGAAACGGCGGGGAGGGAGACACACCTTGCTTCGCATGCGTGGAACCGCGCTGGCGGCGGTGGCCATGGCCGGTCTGCTGACGCTCTCGGCTTGCGGCGGTTCGGACACTGGCAGCGGCTCGACGCCGGCACCCGGCGGCAGCAGCGGCGCCCCGGCGTCGGTCAAGGTCGGCCTGGCCTACGACATCGGCGGTCGCGGTGACCAGTCGTTCAACGACTCGGCGGCGCGCGGCCTGGACAAGGCCAAGGCCGAGTCCGGTATCGAGGTCAAGGAGCTCGAGGCCAGCGCCAGCGACACCGACGCGCAGAAGGAAGACCGTCTGCGCCAGCTCGCCGAGGGTGGCTACAACCCGATCATCGCGATCGGCTTCGCTTACCAGAAGGCCGTCGGCGCGGTCGCCAAGGACAACCCGAACATCAAGTTCGCGATCGTCGACGACTTCACTCCCGGCACGGACGACGGCGCGAACATCGCGAACCTGACCTTCGCCGAGAACGAGGGCTCGTTCCTGGTCGGCGTGGCCGCGGCGCTCAAGAGCAAGACCGGCAACGTCGGCTTCATCGGCGGTGTGAACACCCCGCTGATCCAGAAGTTCGAGGTCGGCTTCGCCGCCGGTGCCAAGGCCGCCAAGGCGGGCATCACCGTGCAGTCGAAGTACCTGACCCAGCCGCCGGACTTCACCGGCTTCAACGACCCGGCCAAGGGTGAGACCGCGGCGAACGGCATGTTCGACGCCGGCGCCGACGTGGTCTACGCCGCGGCCGGTGGCTCGGGCAGCGGCGCCTTCAAGGCGGCCAAGGCCAAGGGCAAGCTGGGCGTGGGCGTCGACTCCGACCAGTACAACCTGCCCGCGCTGGCCGAGGTCAAGGACGTGATCATCACCTCCATGGTCAAGAAGGTGGACCTGGCGGTCTACGACTTCATCAAGTCGGTCAAGGACGGCAAGTTCCAGGCGGGCAACAAGGTCTACGACCTGAAGGCCGGCGGTGTGGAGTACGCCACGAGCGGCGGCAAGATCGACGACATCAAGACGCAGCTCGAGGACTACAAGACGAAGATCACTTCGGGCGAGATCAAGGTCCCGGCCACCAAGTAATTTCTTCGCATTTTAAGATCTGGTAGTACAGATGGGCCCGAAGCGGCTAACCCGCTTCGGGCCCGTCACCGTTCGTGAGGAGCGTGCACGATCAGCGAGGATTCAGCCGCACCACGGCAACCCAGTTACGCCGTTGAACTCAAGGGCATCACCAAGCGGTTCCCCGGCGTCGTCGCCAACTCCGACATCAACGTCGGGGTGCGGGGCGGCACAGTGCACGCACTGGTCGGCGAGAACGGCGCGGGCAAGTCGACACTGATGAAGACCCTGTACGGGATGCACCGTCCTGACGAGGGCACCATCAGCATCGACGGCTCGGAGGTCACCTTCGGCAGCCCGGCCGACGCGATCGCCGCCGGGATCGGCATGGTCCACCAGCACTTCATGCTGGCCGACAACTTCACGGTACTGGAAAACGTGGTGCTCGGCACCGAGCCCAAAACCGGCATGTCGCTGGACTTCAAGGCCGCCCGCGCGAAGATCAAGGAGATCTCCGCGCGCTACGGCCTCGGCGTCGACCCGGACCGTCTCGTCGACGACCTCGGGGTGGGTGAGCGGCAGCGGGTGGAGATCCTGAAGGTCCTCTACCGCGGCGCCCGCATCCTGATCCTGGACGAGCCGACCGCCGTGCTCGTGCCGCAGGAGGTCGACGAACTCTTCGGCAACCTGCGCGAGCTCAAGGCCGAGGGCCTGACCATCCTGTTCATCTCGCACAAGCTCGACGAGGTGCTCTCGGTCGCCGACGACATCACCGTCATCCGGCGCGGCACCACCGTCGCGAGCGTCGCGCCTGGCGAGGTCACCGCACGTCAGCTCGCCGAGCTCATGGTCGGCAGCGCGCTGCCGGTGCCGGAGCTGCGCGAGTCGACCGTGACCACCACCCCGGTGCTCGAGGTCTCCGGGCTGACCGTGGCAGGTGCCGACGGCCGGACCGTGCTGGCGGACATGTCGTTCACCATCCACGCGGGCGAGGTGCTCGGCATCGCGGGTGTCGAGGGCAACGGGCAGGCCGAGCTGGTCGAGGCGCTGATGGGCATCCGTCCGCTCGCCGGTGGCAGGGTTTCCTTGCAGGGCAAGGATCTCGCCAAGGAGTCCACACGCGACCGCCGAGACGCGGGCATGGCGTACGTGCCGGAGGACCGGCACCGTCAGGGCCTGCTGCTGGAGGGCACGCTCTGGGAGAACCGGATTCTCGGGCACCAGACGAAGGCGCCCAGCGTCAAGGCCGGCGGGCTGCTGCTCGACCGCAAGGACGCGCGCGAGGACACCGAGCGCATCGTCAAGGACTACGACGTCCGCACGCCGGGCATCGAGGTCGCCATCGCGTCGCTGTCCGGCGGTAACCAGCAGAAACTGATCATCGGCCGTGAGATGAGCGGTGACCCGGTGCTGCTGCTCGCCTCCCACCCCACGCGCGGGGTGGACGTCGGCGCACAGGCCGCCATCTGGGAGCACATCCGGCGCGCCCGCGCCGAGCGCCTCGCGGTGCTCATGATCTCCGCCGACCTCGACGAGCTGATCGGCATGTCCGACCGGCTCGCGGTCATCCTGCGCGGCAAGCTCGTCGCCGAATACGACCCGAAGTCGGTCACCCCGGAGGAACTCGGCTCCGCGATGACCGGCGCGGGCGAGGGAGTGTCCTGATGGGACGATTTTCAGTCCGCTCGATCTCGCTGGGACTGGCCGCGCCGATCGCGGCGCTGGTCTTCGCGCTGCTGGTGTGCTCGCTGATCCTCGCGGGCACCGGGCATCCGCCGATCGACGTGCTCGACCAGATGGTCAAGTCCGCGCAGCGGCCGCGCACGCTGGTCAACTCGATCAACAGCGCGACCACCTACTACCTGTCCGCGGTCGCGGTCGCCATCGGCTTCCGCATGCGGCTGTTCAACATCGGCGTCGACGGCCAGTACCGCCTCGCGGCGATGCTGGCGGCGGCGTTCGCCGGCTCGTCGTTCCTGTCGGGGATGCCGTCGTTCGTGCGGATCCTGCTGACCCTGATCGCCGCCATGGCGGTCGGTGCGATCTGGGCCGGTATCGCCGGATTCCTCAAGGTGACGCGGGGCGTCAGCGAGGTCATCTCGACCATCATGCTGAACGCGATCTCCACCGCGATCGTGGCGTACCTGCTCAACGCGGACCGGCTGGCCGTGAAGGTGGCCGGTAGCAACAACATCGGCACCGCGACGATCACCGAGGGCGGGCGTGTGCCCGGCTTCGCCTACACCGGATCGTCGTCGAAGATCTTCGGCTTGATCATCCTGGCCGCGCTGGTCGGATTCCTCTACTGGTTCATGCTCAACCGCACGCGGTTCGGCTTCGACCTGAAGGCGACCGGCCTGTCCGAGTCCGCCGCGGTCGCGAGCGGCGTGAACGTCAAGAAGATGGTGCTGGCGAGCATGCTGATCTCCGGCGGGATCGCCGGGCTGGTCGGCATGCCGCAGCTGCTCGGCTCCTCGTACTCGTACGCGCTGGACTTCCCGGCGGGGCTGGGCTTCACCGGCATCGCGATCGCGCTGCTCGGCCGGAACCACCCGGTCGGCATGGCGTTCGCCGCGTTCCTGTGGGGCGTGCTCGACCAGAGCTCGAACGTGCTCGACATTTCCGGTGTGCCCAAGGAGATCGTGGTGATCATGCAGGGGATCATCGTGCTTTCGGTGGTCATCGCCTACGAGCTCGTGCGCCGCTACCGGCTCAAGCTCGAACAGCGTGACGTCGGCCACGCGCTCGGCACGACCAAGACCGCGGCGGAGGTGTCGGCATGAGTGTCGGTGGATTGAGCGCTGGCGTCGAGGTGCCGCCCGCGCCGGTGAAGCGGCAAATGTCGCCGATGATCTATCTCTACATCGCGGTCGCCGCGCTCGCGGTGGTGTCGCTGGTCCGGGTGCTCACCGGGGCGAACGACCTCACGTCGAGCGGGACGGTCGCGGCCGCGCTGACCGCCGCGGTGCCGATCGCGCTCGCCGGTCTCGGCGGGCTGTGGTCCGAACGTGCCGGTGTGGTCAACATCGGCCTCGAAGGCATGATGGTGCTCGGCACCTGGGGCGCCGGTTTCGCGGGCTACCAATGGGGTCCGTGGGTCGGCGTGCTCGCGGGCATCGTGCTCGGCGCGTTCGGCGGGCTGATCCACGCGGTCGCGACGGTGACCTTCGGTGTCGACCACATCATCTCGGGTGTGGCGATCACGCTGGTGGCGCCGGGCCTGACGCTGTTCCTCGCGAAGCTGTACTTCGCGAAGGCGCCGGGTGGTGGCCAGAAGCAGTCGCCGCCGGTCGCGGACGTCCAGAAGGTGACCGTGCCGGGGTTGTCCTCGCTGCTCGGCGACCTGGAGCAGAAGCACTGGTTCTTCGTGTCCGATGTGGCCGGTCTGCTGCGCGGGCTGACCACCGGGCTCTCGCTGCTGACGATCCTCGCGGTGCTGCTGCTCGCGGGCACCGGATACGTGCTGTGGAAGACGCCGTTCGGCCTGCGGCTGCGGTCCTGCGGCGAGGCGCCGCACGCGGCGGAGTCGCTGGGCGTCAACGTCATCAAGTACAAGTACTCGGCGATCATCGCGTCCGGCGCGTTCGCGGGTCTCGGCGGCGCGATCCTCGCGGTCAGCTCCGGCCAGTTCCGCGACGGCCAGACCGGTGGCCGTGGTTACATCGGTCTCGCGTCGATGATCTTCGGCAACTGGCGGCCGGGTGGCCTGGCCGCGGGTGCCGGGCTCTTCGGTTACACGGACGCGATGCAGTTGCGTGGCGAGGAATCCGTGCACGCGCTGCTGTTGCTGCTCGGTCTCGCGCTGCTCGTGCTGGCGTTCATCCAGTTGCGCGCCAAGCGTTTCGCGGTCGCCACGGTGGCCGTGGTGCTCGGCGCGGCGTTCATCCTGTGGTTCGCGACGACGGACAAGGCGCCGCCGGAGCTGGTGACGGCGGCACCGTACGTGGTGACGTTGCTGGTGCTTTCCCTTGCCGCGCAACGACTTCGTATCCCGAAGTACGTCGGCCAGATCTTCCGCCGCGGTGAGGGCTGATGAACATCGATTGGGACGCGCTGCGCACTCGCGCCGTCGAGGCGGCGGCGAGCGCGTATGCGCCCTACTCGGGCCTGCATGTCGGCGTCGCCGGGATCGTGGACGACGGACGGCTCGTGCTCGGCTGCAATGTCGAGAACGCTTCGTACGGACTCGGGCTGTGCGCCGAGTGCACGATGGCGGGGCAGCTGCGGCTCTCGGGTGGCGGCAGGCTGGTCGCGGTGGCCTGCCGCAGTGGCGCCGGTGACCTGTTGATGCCGTGTGGACGGTGCCGCCAGGTGCTGTACGAACTCGGCGGCCCGGAGTGCCTTGTGGACACTCCCAGCGGGATTTTGCCGATGTCGTCGGTGCTTCCGGATGCCTTTGGCCCGGAGCACCTGCCCGCTTAGTCTGTACCTATGAGCGAAACCTTCACCGCTGTCGACGTGATCCGTACGAAGCGGGACGGCGGCAGGCTCAGCGACGAGCAGATCGCCTGGGTCATCGACGCGTACACCCGTGGCGTGGTCGCCGAGGAGCAGATGTCGGCGCTGGCGATGGCGATCTTCCTGCGTGGCATGGATTCCGGGGAGATCGCCCGCTGGACCGGGGCGATGATCGACTCGGGGGAGCGGCTGGCATTGAAGGTCAGCCGCCCCACGGTCGACAAGCACTCGACCGGCGGCGTCGGCGACAAGATCACCCTGCCGCTGGCCCCGCTGGTCGCGGCCTGCGGCGCCGCCGTGCCCCAGCTGTCCGGCCGCGGCCTCGGCCACACCGGCGGCACCCTCGACAAGCTCGAGTCCATCCCCGGCTGGCGCGCCGCACTGTCCACTTCGGAAATCATCGCCCAGCTGGACTCGGTCGGCGCGGTCGTCTGCGCGGCCACCGAAGGTCTCGCGCCAGCCGACCGCAAGCTCTACGCACTCCGCGACGTAACGTCCACAGTGGAGTCCATTCCCCTGATCGCCTCTTCGATCATGAGCAAGAAGATCGCCGAAGGCGCCTCAGGCCTGGTGCTCGACGTCAAGGTCGGCTCGGGCGCGTTCATGAAGACCTTGGACCAGGCCCGCGCTTTGGCTTCCCAGCTGGTCGAAATCGGCGTCGCACACGGCGTCGCGACCTCCGCCCTGATCACGGACATGAACACCCCGCTCGGCGCAGCCGTCGGCAACGCGGTCGAGGTCGCGGAGTCGATCGAGGTCCTGCGCGGCGGCGGCCCGGCCGACGTCGTCGAGCTGACGGTGGCACTGGCCCGCGAAATGCTCGCACTGGCCGGTCTGTCCGATGTGGACCCTGCGGCGGTCTTGGCTTCCGGCAAGGCTTACGACGTCTGGTGCGCGATGATTTCGGCTCAGGGCGGCGACCCCTCAGCCCCGCTGCCGAAGCCCCGCCACGTCGAGGTGGTCAAGGCTCCTCACTCCGGCGTCCTCGCGACCTTGGACGCCTATTCGGTCGGCGTCGCCGCCTGGCGCTTGGGCGCGGGCAGGGCTCGCAAGGAGGACCCCGTGCAGGCCGCGGCGGGCATCCTCTGCCTCGCGAAGCCCGGCGCCCCGGTCTCGGCGGGCGATCCGTTGCTCGAGCTCCACACGGACACCCCAGAGGCGGTCCCGGCGGCGTTGGCGTCGCTGGAAGGAGCCTTCACGATCGCGGACGAGGCTCCGGAGGCGACCCCCCTGGTCCTGGAGACCCTGCGCGGCTGAAAACTCGCCCCTTGACCACCAAATCCCATCCCCCGCCACTCCCAGGGGGCCGGCCCCACGTCCAGCCTATCGGCGGCCCGGGGGCGGGAGGGGGACCAAGATCGACTTGGGGTGGGTTGTCCACGGTTGGGGGAGGGTGTGGACAAGCCTAGGTTGTTGATCTTGGGTGGGTTTTCTTGTCGGGGGTGGGCGGTAGCGTGGATTCGGGGGCCTGCTCAGGACGGGGTCGGGGTTGACGGTGTGGGTTTTTGGGACGCCAGGTGACCCGAAATCCACACCGTCAAACCCCTGCCAGGCGGATACAAGGGGGTTGCGCCCGCTCACCGGCCACGAGTAGCCACGACCGCGAGTTGAAACGGGTTTGGGGCCACTCAGCGGCCCCAAACCCGTTTCAACAGCCCTGGACTGCCGAGATCCGTGTCAGCGCAGACCCCGAATCCGAAACCAAGGCCCCCAACCCCTTTCGCGCAGCCCACGATTGCCGAGATCCGTGTCAGCGCAGGCCCGAACCCAAGCAGACCCGAACCGGAACCAAGCCCCAAATACGAAGGTGCCCTCCCCCGGGTTGGTAGGGAAGGGCACCTTACGAGGTACAGGCTACTACTCGGCCGAGTCGTCGGTGACTTCGCCGTTGGTCTTGGCCTTGGCGTCCGCGGTGGCCTTGGGCGCGCGGCCGTTGCGGGCGGCGCGGCGGGGCTGGCGGGGGGCCGGGGGCGGCGGGGCGAGCTGGGGAGCGGCCGGGCCGCCGCCGAGCATGAGCTCCGCGAAGGTGGCCATCGCCTCGTCGAGCTGGCCGCCGATGCGGCGCTCGGACTCTTCGTTGCTCTTGCGGACGAGTGAGGTGACCGAGTCCGTGTCCGGCTGCTTCGACAGGGTGCCCTCGACCTTGGAGAGGCCGGTCTTGATGGAACCGTCGAGGTCGCCGAGCTGGGAGGTGAAGCCGTCTTCGACCTTGTCGAGGCGGTTCGCCAGCTCGTCGAGGCGGACGGTGACCTTCTCGAGGCGGTCGCCGAGGCCGTCGAGGCGCTCGGAGGCGTCGATCATCTCGCCGGTCTCGGTGAGCGCGGTCTTGAGAGCCTCGGTGTTGGCGCCGATGCGCTCCTTGGTGTTGCGGTCGAGCTCTTCGACCTTCGAGCGGAGCTCGGCGTCGGTGGAGTCGATGCGCTCGCGCAGGGTGGACTCGGCGAGCTCGATGCGCTCGCGGACCGGGCCGGTGACCGAAGCAGGGAGCGACTCGATCTTGAGGTCCTGCTTGTCCAGGTGACCGCCGACCTCGTCGATGCGGCGGTGGATGTTCTGGAGCTTGTCCTCGAGGCCGTCCATGCGGCCGGCGACGCCTTCGAAGCGGGCGGCCATGCCGTCGAGGCGGCCGTCGAGCTGAGCGAACGGCTTGGCCAGCTTGTCGACGATGCTCTCGACCGCGCGTGCGATGTCCGAGAGGGCGTTGTCCTGGGCCTCGAGCCGCGTCATGGCCTCGTCGAGGCGCTCGGCCAGCACGCTGACCTCGGTGCGGTCGGGCAGTTCGGAGAGTCGCTTCCGCACCGCTCCGAGCGAGTCGACCGGCGCGAGACGGGCGTAGATGTCGTCGAGCGCGTCGAAGATCTGCTGCTGCTCGCTCTCACGAACTTCGGCCGCGCGCACCAGCATGTTGCGCATCCGGTCGAATGACGGGGCGGCAATGTGGTTGTCAGTGGTCACTGCGGTGTCCTTCGTCGGGCGGGGAAATGGGAAGGGACTGGGCTGAAGCTTATCTTTTGCGGAATTGCCGTACGTATGGCCCCCGTGAAGCCTGTCTACCCCCGTTGGCCGATTCAGTCCATGATCGACAAAGCTGAGGGTTAAGTTCAGCTCGAGGCTTGCGTCCATGTAGGGGAATGTCTTCGTGAGTAAGGTTGCTCTATGCGGTCTAAAACCCCTGTGACGACCGAAAACATTCGCCGCATGCCCAAGGTGCTGCTGCACGACCACCTCGACGGCGGGCTCCGTCCCGGTACCGTGATCGAACTCGCCGACGCGATCGGGTATAAGGCCCTCCCGTCCGGGGACTCCGAAGCGCTCCGAAGGTGGTTCCGAGACGCCGCGGACGCCGGTTCGCTGGTCTCGTACCTCGAGACATTCGCCCATACGTGTGGCGTGTTACAGAGCGAAGACGCGCTGGTCAGAGTGGCTGCGGAGGCAGTCGAAGATCTCGCCGAAGACGGCATCGTCCATGCTGAGGTGCGGTATGCGCCGGAACTCTTTCGCGGACGAGGTCTATCACTCGAAGGGGTGATAGAGGCGGTTTCGGCCGGTTTTGCTGACGGTGAGCGACGAGCCGCACGTCAGGGGCGGCGAATTCGCGTACGCTCTGTACTTTGCGCGATGAGGCAGCACGAAAGCGCACGCGAAATCGCGGCTCTGGTGGTCCGATACTCGGGCGCCGGAGTCGCCGGCTTCGACATCGCCGGACCCGAAGCCGGTTACCCGCCGTCGCGTTTTCTGGAATCTTTTCAATTTCTCAGCGCAAATAATGCGCATTTCACTATTCATGCCGGGGAAGCGTCCGGTGTGGACTCGATCGCGGAAGCGATTCATGTATGTGGCGCGAAGCGAATCGGCCACGGAGTGCGCCTGGCCGATGACATTGCGGAGTCCGGTGGACGGGTCCACTTGGGACGGTTGGCCACTCACGTCAGGGACGCCGGAATCCCTTTGGAGCTCTGCCCTTCATCCAACGTACAGACCGGGGCGGCGCCGTCGATCGCCGCGTACCCGTTCGGCCTGCTGGCCCGCGAGGGCCTCCGCGTGACGGTCAACACGGACAACCGCCTGATGAGCGGCTGCACGCTGACGAGCGAATTCGCCGCGCTTTCCGACGCCTTCGGCTACACCCTCGACGACCTGCGCCGATTCACCCTTAACGCGGCCGAATCCGCCTTCCTCGACCCCGATGAGCGCCGCGAACTCCTTGATCTTTTGTCGACATGACGCCACTTGTGATGCTTAGCGTTGCGAAGTAAAGTTCAAGATGTAGGAACTTGATCCTATATTCTGGGACGGAGATCGCGATGACGCAGGTGGCGGCCACGGCGAGCAAGCGACGCTGGGTCATCCTCGCGCTCGGCCTCGCCGCGCAGACCGCGTCGTGCGCTTTCCTTTACGGCCTCCCGTTCCTGGTTCCCGTCATGCGGGACACCGAGCACCTCACGCTGGCGCAGGCGGGCACTGTCGTCGCCGCGCCGAGCGCCGGGCTGCTGTTCACGCTCATCGCATGGGGCGCGCTGGCCGACCGCTACGGCGAGCGCCTGATCATGGCCATCGGGCTCGGCGTCTCGGGGCTCATCCTGCTGAGCACGGTCTTCGCGCACGACCTGGTGCTGCTGTTCACCCTGTTCCTGCTGGCAGGCGCCAGTACCGCGAGCGTCAACGCGGCGAGCGGCCGCGCGGTCATGGGCTGGTTCGGACCATCGGAACGTGGCTTCGCCATGGGTATCCGGCAGATGGCTCAGCCGCTCGGCGTGGGTGTCGCGGCGCTCGGACTGCCGCCGCTGGCCGCGCACCACGGTTTCCAGGCGGCCATGCTGCTCCCCGCCGGGCTGGCGATCGTGGTCGCGGTGCTCGTCGCGTGCTTCGTGGTCGACCCGCCGCGCCCGCCGAGGCACGAGCGCGCGAAAACCCCGTCGCCGTACCGGAAACCCGCATTGTGGCGGGTGCACGGTGCAAGTTCGCTGCTTGTCGTCCCGCAGTTCGCCGTCTCCGCGTTCGCGCCGGTGTACCTGGTCGCCGTGTGGCACTGGAGCCCGTTGGCCGCAGGCTGGTTCCTCGCGGCCGTCGCGGTGCTCGGCGCCGCGGGCAGGCTCGTGTCCGGCCGCTGGTCCGATCGCGTCGGCAGCAGGCTGCGCCCGATGCGCCAGCTCGCCGTCGCGAGCGCGGCCGTGATGCTCTTGGTCGCGCTGGGCGACCGGACCTGGCCCTGGCTGGTGGTTCTCGCGCTGGTGCTCGCCGCGGTGATCACCGTGAGCGACAACGGTTTGGGCTTCACCGCGTCGGCCGAACTCGCGGGCATCGACTGGGCAGGCCGCGCGATGGGTGCTCAGAACACGACTCAGAACATCGCCGCCGCGTTGACTCCGCCCCTGCTGGGACTGGTCATCGGGGACACGCGGTACGCGCTCGCGTTCGCCATCGCGGCGGTCTTCCCGCTGCTCGCGATCGGCCTGATCCCGGTACGGGCGGAGCGGTCGACTCGGGACTAAGGACGTCTCACCCACACGAGGGTTGCTTGATCGTGAAGGATCCCACGACGGGGCTTACCTGACGGCGTGCTGGGCATCTTTCCTAAGGACACAGGGAGGAAGCAGATGATTACTCGCACAATGACCGTCCTGGCCGCCACCGCTCTCACCGCCACCGCGCTGAGCGCGGGCACCGCGAGCGCGATGCCGACCGATTTCCACTGCACGGCAGGCGATATCGACACGAACCTGGTCTACGGGGGCGCGGGTGCCGGTCAGCGCTACGCGGCCGTCCAGTTCACCGCGAAGCCCGGTGTCAGCTGCACGCTGCCCGGCTCGCTACCGCTGGACCTGGTCGGCGCGCACGACGTGCTGATCGACAACCAGGCTCGCGGCGACGCTCCGACGGTCAAGGTTTCGGAGGGCTCGCCCGCCTACATCCAGTTGCACTGGAGCGCGATCGACGAACAGCAGCAGACGCCGCTGGCGCTGACCTTCACCGCGCCGCAGGAGTACAACCCGCGTGGTGACTACAGCGACCCGCAGGTCACGCTGCCCTGGACGTTCGGTGGCGTCGACGCCGCGCCGGAGAACCACACCATCGACGCCGGTGCGGTCACTCCGGGCGTCGCGCCTGTCGGTTAAGAGTCCTTAAGAACGCGGAGGGTGTTGAGGCCGGCCAGCTTCTCGCAGTCGGCCTCACTCCACCCGCGCTCCAGCAGCGCGGCGAACAGCACCGGGTAGGTCGAGGTGTCTTCCAGGCCGACCGGCAGCTTGCCGACGCCGTCGTAGTCGCCGCCGAGTCCGATGTGGTCGATGCCCGCCACCTCGCGCGCGTGCTCGATGTGCGCGACGACGTCGGCGACCGTCGCCTCCGGCTTGGCCGGACCGTCCCACTCGGCCGCGAAACGCTTGCGGGCGCCCACATTCCGGTACTCCTGGCCCGCCGCTTCCATCGCGGCCGCAGGTCGTTCTCCCACGTGTAGACGGCGGGGGAGACGAACGCGGGCACGAACGTCACCATCGAGACGCCGCCATTGCCCGCCAGCCGTGCCAGGACGTCGTCGGGCACATTGCGCGGGTGCGCGTTGACCGCGACACACGACGAGTGGCTGAAGATGACCGGCTTCGTGCTGATGTCGAGCGCGTCGCGCATCGTGCTCGGCGCGACGTGGGACAGGTCGACCAGCATGCCGATCTTGTTCATCTCGGCGACCACCTCGCGGCCGAACTCCGAGAGCCCGCCGTGCTGGGGCTCGTCGGTCGCCGAATCGGCCCAGGTGGTGTTGAAGTTGTGCGTCAGCGTCATGTACCGGACACCGAGACACCGCAGGCTCCGAAGCACGCCAATGGATTCCGCGATGGCGTGCCCGCCCTCGGCGCCCAGCAGCGAGGCGATCCGGCCGCTCGCGCGGGCGGCCAGCACGTCTTCGGCCGTCGTCGCGAGCGCGAGCCGGTCCGGGTAGCGCTCGATGAGCTGGTGGACGACCTCGATCTGCTCCAGCACCGCGGTGACGGCGCTGTGCCCCTCGAACTCGCACGGCACGTAGACCGACCAGAACTGCATGCCGAGCTTGCCCTCGGCGAGCTTCACGAAGTCCGTGTGGAGATGGGGTTGCGCGGCGGTGAGATCCGTACCGGCGACCGCGTGCACCGGGTTGGGCCCGGAGGTTTCCCGAAGCTCCCACGGCAGGTCGTTGTGACCGTCCGCGAGCAGCATCGAGTCGAGCATGGCGGTCGCACGCGCAAGATCCCCGGAAGTCATCCGGGGATCCTACGTTTGCGCGATCAGCCGACGTTGAGACGGTCCTCGAAGGATTCGACGAGCTTGCGCCACTCCGCCTGCTCCGCGTCGAACGGCGCACTCGGCTTGAGCTTGCCCGGCTCGGGCTTGAGGATGAAGCTGAACAGGAAGCTCAAGCCTTCCGAAGAGGCCAGCGCCTCGGAAACGCTCTCGTCGCCCGCCCAGTCCGCCGCGTCCGAGATCAGCTCGACGGCCAGCTCGAGCTGGGTCGGGTCGATCGCTTCGACGCCGGCCGCGATGTCGTCGTCGAGGCCGGTGAGCACGTAGGTGTTCTCGGAGTCGACCTCGACCTCGAGCTCACCGCCGGTGGCCTTGGCGAGCACCTCGTCCCAAGTGGACACTTCGGCGAGGTCGGTGCCCGCCAGCGACGCGCCGTCGGCGAGCTTGCGCTCCAGCGCCTTCGCCGAGGTGAACACGTCGATCTCGCCGTCGGAGCCGAGGAAGATCGGCTCGTCGTCGAGGTAGCAGCGCAGGGTGAAGTACTCGTTGCCACCGGTGATGATCTTGATCGGGTCGATGCCGACCTCGGCCCAGAAGCCGACGGGGCCTTCTTCTTCGGCGTCCTCGTCGTCGTCGGCGTCGGAGTCCAGCTCGCCCTCGGCGGCGGCCGCCTCGGCCTCCGCGGACTCGGCGAGGAACGCGGACAGGTCCTCCGCGGTCTGCTCCAGCACCTTCTCGTCGACGTCCGGCACGGTCACCAGGCTGTCGACGGCGTCGAGCACGATGTCCCACTTCTCGGACACGGTCTCCGACAGCGCGGTCCACAGCTTCTCGCCGTCACGGCCGCTGAACGGCAGCGTGCCCTGGTCGAGCAGGGAGAACGCCTCGTTGCCGTCGAGCACCTCGTGCACGTCGTCGAGCTCGCAGACGTCCGCGAGCGAGCGCACGATGCCGATGATCTCGGCCAGCTCGGCGATGGTCCACGAGTCGGGCTCGCCGGCGGCCAGCTCGGGCACGCCGACCAGGTCGTACGAGTGGTCGTCGTCCGGGATCAGCTCCGGGACGTTCAGGCCTGGCACGACGTCCCACGCGGGGTGGTCGGTCAGGTCGTGCTGCTCGGCCGTGCGCACGAACGCGGCTAGATGCGCGGCGTCCGGGAACGCGAACAGGTCTTCCTCGTCGCCGAGGAAGGCTTCCCACTCCTCGCCGTCTTCCCGCCAGCGCGGGGCCCACAGGGTGACCAGGTCGCCCTGCGGAAGCCCGAGTTCGATCGGGATGATGTCCTGTGCCATTCCTGTCCTCCGGAATTACCGCCAGTGTGCGCGCAGGCTTGGAGGTTCCCCCGAACGGTGCGCGGTAGCAGAAGCCTACGGGTTTCGCGTTTCGCCCGCGATCGCCCCTCGCCAAGTGGCGACCATCGGATGGCACGATAGGTCATCTGATGACACTCACAGACGCTCTTCCCGCAGATCCGGACCCCGACTCGCTGTTCGAGGCCTTCTCTTCGTGGACGGCCGAGCGCGGGCTCGAGCTGTACCCCGCGCAGGAAGAGGCCCTGATCGAGGTGGTCTCAGGCGCCAACGTGATCCTCTCGACCCCGACCGGCTCGGGCAAGAGCCTGGTCGCGGTCGGCGCCCACTTCACCGCATTGGCGCAAGGCAAGCGCAGCTTCTACACCGCGCCCATCAAGGCGCTGGTCTCGGAGAAGTTCTTCCAGCTGATCGACACCTTCGGCGCCGAGAACGTCGGCATGATGACCGGCGACTCCAGCGTGAACGCCGACGCGCCGATCATCTGCTGCACCGCTGAAATCCTGGCGAACATCGCGTTGCGGTTCGGCGCGGACGCCCCGGTCGGGCAGGTGGTGGCCGACGAGTTCCACTTCTACTCCGAGCCCGACCGCGGCTGGGCCTGGCAGGTTCCGCTGCTCGAGCTCAAGAACGCGCAGTTCGTGCTGATGTCGGCCACGCTGGGCGACGTCTCGTACTTCGAGAAGGACCTGACGCGCCGTACCGGGCGGCCGACGTCCGTGGTCACCTCGGCGCAGCGGCCGGTGCCGCTGACCTACCGCTACGCGCTGACACCGCTGCACGAGACGATGAGCGAGCTGCTCAACGGCGGCCAGGCGCCGGTGTACGTCGTCCACTTCTCGCAGGCGGCCGCGATCGAGCGCGCGCAGACGCTGATGAGCATCAACGTCACGACGAAGACCGAGAAGGAAGCCATCGCCGAGATGCTCGGCGACTTCCGCTTCACCGCCGGGTTCGGCAAGACGCTTTCGCGGCTGGTGCGCCACGGGATCGGCGTGCACCACGCGGGCATGCTGCCGAAGTACCGGCGGCTGGTCGAGCAGCTCGCGCAGGCCGGGCTGCTGAAGGTGATCTGCGGAACGGACACGCTCGGCGTCGGCATCAACGTACCTATTCGCACAGTGGTCTTCTCGGCGCTTACGAAGTACGACGGTGTCCGGCAGAGGCATCTCAAGGCGCGTGAGTTCCACCAGATCGCCGGGCGCGCTGGACGTGCCGGGTTCGACACCGACGGGTATGTCGTCGTCGAGGCGCCCGACCACGTCATCGAGAACGCGAAAGCTCTTGAGAAGGCGGGTGACGATCCGAAGAAGAAGCGGAAGATCACCCGCAAGAAGGCACCCGAAGGCTTTGTCAACTGGACTGAGAGCACCTTCGAGCGGCTCGTCTCGGCCGAGCCGGAGCCGCTGACGTCGAGCTTCCGCGTGACGCACTCGATGCTGCTGAACGTGATTTCGCGGCCTGGCAACGCTTTCGACTCGATGCGGCACCTGCTGGAGGACAACCACGAGGACCGCGCTTCGCAGCGCAGGCTCATCCTGCGCGCGATCGCGATCTACCGCGCGCTGCTCGCCGCGGGTGTGGTCGAGCGGCTGCCGGAGCCGGACTCGGAAGGCCGGATCGTGCGGCTGACCGTCGACCTGCAGTTCGACTTCGCGCTGAACCAGCCGCTCTCACCGCTGGCGCTGGCCGCGATCGACCTGCTCGACGTGGAGTCGCCGAGCTACGCGCTCGACGTAGTGTCCATTGTGGAATCCATTGTGGACGACCCGCGGCCGGTGCTGTCGCAGCAGCAGTTCAAAGCACGCGGCGAGGCCGTGCAGTCCATGAAGGCCGACGGCATCGAGTACGACGAGCGCATGACGCTGCTCGAGAACGTCACCTACCCGAAGCCGCTCGAAGAGCTGCTGCAGGTCGCGTACGCCGGCTACCGGCAGGGCCACCCGTGGGTCGACGACTACCAGCTCTCGCCGAAGTCGGTCGTGCGCGACATGTACGAGCGCGCGATGAACTTCATCGAGTTCGTCAACTTCTATCAGCTCGCGCGCTCGGAAGGCCTGGTGCTGCGGTACCTGACCGACGCGTTCGACACGCTGCGCCACACGGTCCCCGACGACGCGAAGACCGAGGCGTTGCAGGACCTGATCGAATGGCTCGGCGAGATGGTCCGCCAGATCGACTCCAGCCTGCTCGACGAGTGGGAGTCGCTGCGCAACCCCGACGACGACGAGGGCCCGCACGCGCCGTCCCTGCCGGACGGTCCGCCCCCGGTCACCCGCAACGAGCGCGCGTTCCGGGTGCTGGTCCGCAACGAGCTGTTCCGGCGCGTCGAGCTGGCATCACGGCGCCGCTACTTCGAGCTGGGCGAGCTGGACAGCGGATCCGGCTGGCACTCGGAAGCGTGGGAAGACGCGATCGAGGACTACTACGACCAGCACGAGACGCTCGGCAACGGCCCGGACGCACGCGGCCCGGCGCTGCTGATCATCGAGAAGGAGCCCGAGGTCTGGAAGGTCCGGCAGATCTTCGACGACCCGGCCGGCGACCACGACTGGGGTATCAGCGCCGAGGTCGACCTGGCCGCCTCCGACGAGGCCGGGTTCGCGGTCGTGCGGGTGGTCGATGTCAACCAGCTGTAAGGGCTCGTGAGCGTTGGGGGGGGGGTTTTGTGGGCCCCCCACCGCGGCGTTTTAAAAAAAAAAAAGCCACCCAAACAAAACAGG
>NZ_JBHWEB010000030.1:0-82360 GCF_042734395.1 Amycolatopsis sp. NPDC059657
AAGTACTGGGTGCGGATGCGCAGAGCCTGGCCGCTGGTGGTCGTGCTGTCGCTCACCTGCTGCGCGCTGCTCTTGCGCCACGTGACGTCATACGTGCCGCCGCTGCGCTCGACCTTGGAGCCGCTGAGGAACACGCCTGCCACGTCATCGGTGGTGATGGCCGGGCGGCCGTCGGTCTTGTCGAACTCGAAGACGCTGTTGACGAAGCCGATCGCCTTGGCGTGGCGGATCCAGAAGCCGTACGACGGGCGCTTGCCGAAGATGCGCGGCGGGTAGGCGTCGGAGACCTCGGGCGGGTTGGCGGTCGCCTCGGAAGCGGGGTGGCCGCCGGGGACTGTCAGCTTGACCGTGTCGAAGGTGATGTTCTCGATCGGGGAGTCGGTGCGGCCGGAGATGGTGCTGGCGTAGTCGGGGTCGCCGGGGATGTCCTTCGGCGCGGTGAGGTTGGTGCCGGTGACGTTCTTGAAGGAGATGTCACGGATCTTGCCGGGGCCCGGCTTTCCGGGGCAGCGGCCCCGGTTGCCGATGTGCATGAAGATCGGCGAACCGGTCTTGGTCAGCGTGATGTTCTCGTAGCTGACCTTCTCGATGGTCGCGCCGTCCATCGACACGATGCCGAGGCCCGCCTTCGAGGCGCCGCCGATGGTCAGGTTCTTGAACTGGATGTTGCGGAAGCTGCCGCAGGTCTCCGAGCCGAACTGCAGCGCGTTGTTCTCGGTCGAGGTGATCGAGGTGTCGCGCACGATGTTGTTCTCGGACACGAACGTCTTGCCCAGCGCGTAGTCGCTCTTGAACGCGACCGCGTC
The DNA here is from genome assembly GCF_042734395.1 of Amycolatopsis sp. NPDC059657. Lineage (NCBI taxonomy): Bacteria > Bacillati > Actinomycetota > Actinomycetes > Pseudonocardiales > Pseudonocardiaceae > Amycolatopsis > Amycolatopsis sp. NPDC059657. The sequence continues at coordinate 807 of NZ_JBHWEB010000030.1, forward strand.
GTCGCTGGCGACGATGGTCGAGTTGGACATCTCGATGTTCGAGCTGTTGATGAAGTTGATGCCGTCGCGGTCGTCGCCGGTGTCGACCTTCAGCTTGTCGATCTTGATGCCGTTGCAGCCGTTGGCGATGATCGCGAAGTGCCCGGCCTGGCGCAGTGTGATGCCGCTGATGCTGATGTTCTTGCACAGCGTCAGCGAGAGCATCTTGTCGCCGATGCCCGCCTTGATGTTCTCGCCGGTCTCGAGCTTGTTGTTGCCGTCGATGACCCCGGAGCCGGTGAACGAGACGTTCTCCACGCCGGCGCCGCGCAGCAGCGCGTTGTTGAAGTGGCTGTGCCCGAAGTCCTGGTACTTGTCGTTGGAGTTGGACTCCGGCGCGTCGATCCCGCTGCCGGAGGCGATGATCTTCGAGCCTGCCTGCAGGTTGATGGTGATGTTGCTCTTCAGGTGGATCGTGCGCGCGAGGTAGGTGCCCGACGGCACCTCGACGATGCCGCCGCCCGCGCTGCTGGCGGCGGTGATGGCCTTGTCGAAGGCGGGGGAGTCGACGGTGGTGCCGTTGCCCTTGGCGCCGAAGTCCTTGACATTGAAGGACGCGGCGTTGGGAGATGCTGTGGCGACCCCGGCTGGCGCGATGGTGGCGAGTGCCGCGGTGAGGGAGAGCACGGTGAACGCTGCTCCGGTCGGTCGACGCTTCATCTTCTTCCTTCACTAGGGGGTGCGGCGTCGAGGCGGCGGAGCTCGAAGATGCACTGAAAGCGGTTTCGCCTCGGAACACTAGGAGCGCGTTCCAGCTCACGTCAACAGCCGAAGGATGGCACCTCTGGCGGGCGGAAACACGCTGCTCGATCGGGCTACATACAGTGCGTGGCGAACGCCGATAGTTTGGTCTGATGCTGAGCGAACTGCAGATCGCCAACCTGAGCACCGCATTCGACGTACTGGACGTCACGCGCGACGGCGCGCTCGATCGGGATGATTTCGAAAAGATTTCGGAATCGGTGCTCGCCGGAATCGAGCGGCCCGCCGGTTCGATCTACGGCCAAGCCGTGCGCGACGGCTACCTCAACTGGTGGGAGCAGATCCGCGAGGACGCCGACGGGGACGGCGACGGCCGGGTCAGCAAGGCGGAGTACCTGGCCGCGGTCGACCGGGGTCTGTTGCACACCACGGACTATCTCGACGCGGTGACCTGCGTGGCGGACGCGTTGTTCACCGCGGTCGACACCGACGGCGACGGCTGCCTCAGCCACGAGGAGATGGGCGCGATCTACGCGAGCGTCGGCATCGGCGGCGAGGTCGCGGCGGGTGCGTTCGCGCAGATCGACACCGATCACGACGGCCGGATCACTTCCGCCGAATGGCGGGCCGCGATTCAGGGGGTATTCATGGCGACCATTGCCGAGGAACCCGGTTCGAATATGCTCGGCAACGCCTGAACTACCGTTTCCCGGTCGCTTGTTCGAGGCCTTTCGCGGCCAGCCGGTCGGCGCGCTCGTTCTCCGGGTGCCCGGCGTGCCCCTTGACCCAGTGCCACTCGACCTCGTGGCGCGCCGCGGCCTCCTCGAGCCGTTTCCACAGGTCGGCGTTCTTCACCGGCTGCCGCGCCGAGGTCTGCCAGCCGTTGGTCTTCCATTTGGCGACCCAGCTCATGATGCCGTTACGGACGTAGGTGCTGTCGGTGTACAACCGCACAGTGACCGGACGTGTGAGACTTTCCAGCGCCTCGATCGGCGCGGTCAGCTCCATCCGGTTGTTCGTCGTCTCGCCGGCCTCACCGCCGCACAGTTCCTTCTCGACGGTCCCGTACCGCAACACCGCGCCCCAGCCACCCGGCCCGGGATTCGGCACACAGGCTCCATCGGTGAAGATCTCGACCACTTGCTCGCTCACCGCGCCACCCTAACGGCCGCGTTGTGGTTTCGTGGGCGGGGTGAAACTCAACGACATGATCAGCACCGTGCGTGACTCGATCACGGTGCAACGGGTGTACGCCGACCCGATCGAGCGCGACGGCGTGGTGATCATCCCCGCGGCCAGTGTTCTCGGCGGCGGAGGAGGGGGACAGGGTCGCCAAGGCGCCGACGAGGGCGAAGGCGCCGGGTTCGGCGCGGGCGGGCGGCCGGTGGGCGCGTTCGTGGTCAAGAACGGCTGCGTCACCTGGGTGCCCGCCATCGACGTGACGCGGATCCTGCGCACGGTGTTCGGCGCCCTGGTGGCGATCGCGTACCTGCATCTGAGAAGGAAGCGACTGCCCAAGGCAACCTGACGGATATCCCCCGCGTGCAGGTGATCAGCGAGGGGACGCTGAAAGGGGATATTCATGTCTGTTCTAGTAAGACGCGGCTTGATCGCCGTGGCGGTTTCCGCACTGGCGATGGGGGTGGGGGTGTCGCCCGCGCAGGCGGCGAAGGACGTGTCGTGGTCCTTCGGGCCGTCGCTGGTCGACCCGGGCGGTCGGCTGGTCGCGGACCAGCACGTCGACATGGGTGGCTGCTACCCGGCCACACCAGTGACGTCGCCCGGCCTCGTCGAGCCACTGCGGTGGACGATGGGCGGCAACTTCGGCCGGATGTCCGGCTATGGCACGGCAGTGAACAAGCCGGGAAAGTATGTCGCGTCGTTCACCTGTAAAGACGGCAGGAAGACGTCGCGGACCTTCGTCGTCAAGGGCACCCCCGAGCCGACGCCGACCAAGACGCCGACGCCCACCACGACGAAGCCGACGCCCACCACGACGAAGCCGAAGCCACCCGCGCCGAAGCCGCAGGTGGTCGTCAAGCCGAAGGGGGCGCCGGCGACCGGCGGCGGTTACTCGGCCGCTTGAGCCAGCAGTGACCGGTACCAGCCGTCCCACGGATGGTTGGTGGCCGGGTAGTTGGCGAGCGGGCTGGTCGCGCGGGACGGGTCGTCGAAGTCCCAGCCTCGTACGGCACGCCCGGCTTGGCGGGCCGCCACGATGAACGAAGAACTCGTCGCCGGAGCGGCGTAGAACAGCGCGCCCTGCTTGAGTTCCGCGCTGTCGCCTTCCTGGTATTCGTCGAACGCGGTCTGCTGATAGCGGATGCGGTCCCCGGTCACGCCCGTGGCCGAGTACCGGAGCGTCTGGGCCGGCGTGGCACCGTCCGCGCCGGTCCAGACGCTCACCGGTCCCGAGACCGACTTGGGGTAACGGGCGTCGGAGGTCTTCGCATTGCCGGTCCAGGCGACCGTCTGGCCGCTGAGCGTGCCGCGCCACTCCCAGTTCTGGCTGCTGCTCTGGCTTTTGTGGATCTCGCGCAGTGTCGAGCCGGTGAACGCGATCGTCGGCAGCACGCCGTTGTCGTACTGATGACTCGGCGACCAGGTGATCTCGCCGTCCGCGCCGAGCTTGCCGACGTGGTACCAGAGTGTGCTCGCGGTCTGCGACTGGTGCACCTCGACGAGCGTGCCGTCGTCGCGCAGCGCGACCGCCGGCGTCTGCCCGCTGTCGTATTTGCCGTGCCTGAGCCAAGTCACGCGGTTGTCCGCGCCGAGCGTCCCGGTCCAGTACCAGAGCGAGCCACCGCCGGAGTCGTGCACTTCGACGACCTGGCCGCGGCCGTTGACCGCCACCGCGGGGTGGTAGCCGAGATCGCGGCGGTACTCGGCGCGGCTCTTGCCGTCACCCGAAAGCAGGCTGATCACGCGCCCGCGCAACGCGTCCACCGAGGGCAGGTCGCCGGGATAATCCTTGGCGAGCAGCAGTTTCGAGCCGAACGCGCTCGTGAGCTCCTGGTTGAGCGCGGTCATGTTGCCCGCCGCGTACGACGGGTTGTCGGTGAGGTCGTCCTTGAGGTCGAGCATGACGACCAGCGGCGCGTGCGTCCGATGCGCGTCGGACCAGTTCGACACGGCCGTGAGCCAGTCGCGCAGGTTGTTCGACGCGGGATTGCCCGCGTGGTCGACTTCGTCGCCGGGCCCGCTGTGGCCGAGCGAGTAGTCGCCGGTCGAGCCGAACAGGTTGTCGTGGATGTCGAACTCGAGGAACCGGACGCCGTGGTCGAGCTGGTAGGTGATGGAGTTCTTGGTGCCGCCGGAGTAGCTGTTGTGCGTCGCCTTGAAGACGGCTGACGCGAACGGCGTGTCCGCTGCCGCGGTCCCGGTCAGTGTCGCGGCGACGACCAGAGCCGCCGTGACGAGTGATCCTGCTCGTTTCAGACTGGTCATGACTTCGCTTTCGCTACGGTGGGGGCCGGATCATGCGGAGGTCGATGTGAGTATGCAGCGCCCGGTGACGGCGGCGGAGCTTTTCGACGACATCGGAGCGGGTTACGAGGACGCCTTCGGCAGGCCACCGGTCATCGACAAGGCGGTCCGCGAGCTGCTCGAGCGCTTGCCACCCGCCGCGCGCGTGCTCGACATCGGCAGCGGCACCGGCCGCCCGGTCGCACACGACCTGGCCGCGGCGGGCTGCCGGGTGACCGGGATCGACGTCTCCGGCGTCATGATCGGCATCGCCCGCGCGCAAGTGCCGTCCGCGGAGTTCATCCAGGCCGATGTCCGCGAGTGGACCTCACCGCCCGAGAGCTGGGAGGCGGTCTGCGCGTTCTTCCCGTTTCTGCAGATGTCACGCGCGGAAACGGAATCCGTGCTCGCGAAGATCGCACGCTGGCTGGTTCCCGGCGGGTATTTGTCGATTGTGACGGTGCCGAAGGACATCGAAGAGGTGGACGTCGATTTCCTGGGGCGTACGGTCCGGGTCACCAGCTTCGCCCCGGCGGATCTGGTGGCGCGGGTCGAATCAGCGGGGCTGACGGTCCTCGGCACGCACGCGGAGATCTTCAAGCCGGATAAGCAGGACGCGGAAGCCGAGGAGCATTTGCTGATCATTTCGCGCCGAGGCGAGTAGCCAGGGGCGAGAAGGCAGTAAGGTCATTCCTTGCCTGCGGGGCAGTACTCAGCGTCCCGGGGCGCGGGAGGGGAAATGCGGGCCGGAGAGGTCGTCGCCGGTAGATACCGGCTGGTGGAGCAGGTCGGATCCGGCGGGAACGGCGTGGTGTGGCGAGCGGTCGATGAGCGGCTCGACCGGCCGGTGGCGCTCAAACGTGCAATTCCGGGCGACGGACGGCGCTACTCCGAGCAGATCCGGGAATTGCGCCGCGAAGCCAGATTACTCGCCCAGCTGAACCATCGTAATGTCGTGACGCTCTATGACGTGCTCGACGACGGCGGTGAATGCTGGCTGGTCATGGAATACGTCCCGGCCAGGACGATGGCCGAGCGCGGCGTGCTCTCCCCGGTCGAGGCGGCTCATGCCGGCGCGCAGATCGCCGCCGCGCTGGTCGCGCTGCACGCCAAGGGCATGCTGCACCGGGACATCAAGCCGGCCAACATCCTCATGCTCGACGACGGCGAGGCCAAGCTCGGCGACTTCGGCATCTCCCAGATCGTCGCGGGTGAGGAGACGGTCACCGGATCGGCGCTGCTCGCGGGCACACCCGGCTATGTCGCGCCCGAGGTCGCGCGGGGGAGTGACCCGGTACCGGCCTCGGACATCTTCTCGCTGGGCTCGACCCTGTTCGCCGCGGTCGAGGGCACCTCGCCGGTCGGCGCCACCACCGACAACGCCTTCCTCCGGATCCGCCGTGCCGCGGACGGCACCATCGCCACCGCGCGCCAGGCCGGTCCGCTGGGCCCGGTGCTCGAACGGCTGCTGGCCGTCGACCCCGTACGGCGCCCGACCGCGGCCGAGGCACGCGACCTGCTGGCCGAGGTCGCCGGGATGACGCTTCCGGAGCCGCCCGCGGCCCCGCGTCGCGGTTCGCGCAAGCTGGTGCTGGCCGGTACGGCGATGGCCGTGGTGGCGGGCCTGGTGGCCTGGTTCGCGCTCAGCGGACCGCCCGAGGCGAAACCAGCACAGGGGCTGGTTCTCCCGGAAACCATGATCATGGGCGACCCGCGCACCGCCGACCCGTGCCCGCTGATCCCCTCCGGCCCGTTGAAGCGCTTCGGCGAGGCGGATTTCGTCAAGGATGTCGATGGTTTCGACCAGTGCGACGTGATCTTGAAGTACGACCTCGGTGAGATCGACACCAGGCTCAAGTTCGTCGCGGTCGCCAAGCCGGTCAAGATCCCCGGCGTGGCCGAGAACAAGGGCGGCTTCGCCGTTCTCCGTGGCACCTCGGCCGGTGAATACTGCGTCAACCGCATTCTGCTGCCCGAGGGGTACGAGATCCGGATCGACGCGTTCCGGCACCGGCAGCCGGATTTCGACGACCTCTGCGCGGTGGCCGGCGCCGCGACCGACTACGCGGCCGAGATGCTGGCCCGAGGTCCGATTCCCCGCAGGGCGCAGCCGGATCCGAGCTCCGCGATCAGGTTGGACGCGTGTGCGCTCGAGTCCTCGCCGGGGCTGTCGGACGTGCGCGGCGTCGATTTCGCGCATCCGAAGCCCGGGTTCGGCAACTGGGCGTGTACCTGGACGGGCTCCGCTTATCAGCTCAAACTGGAATTCCTCCGCCGCGAACTACCGGAGGCGAAGAACGTGGCCAAGACCGTTCAGCTCAAGGACAAGCGAGCCGTCGTATTCCAGGAAAAGAACGGCAGCGCCACCTGCGAGGTCGGAATGACCCTCTACCAATACGAGGACGATTTCCGCAATCTGCAGGATGACGCCGTCTTCGGTTCCGTGTCCGGCGGTTCGTCCCAAGATGAGCGTTGCCGTCTGGCGATCGAGTTGATGACCGCGTGGAGGCACCGATGAGCGAACGGCTCGCCCAGCTGGACGGCACCGCGCTGCCGTCCACCCATCACAGTCTCGCGTGGGGCGTGCCGCCAGGGGAGTCGGGCACCCTGCACGTGCTGGCGGTGACCGGCGGCATCACGGTCGGCCCGCGTGAAGGGCGGACGATCCTGTTCGGCCGCAACCGGCCGGACGTCCACGTCTGCGTCGGCGAGAACGACCGGCGGATCAGCAGGCACCAGGGCTCGCTGACGCACCGCGACGACCAGTGGTGGATCAGCACTTCGGGGCGGCTGCCGCTGCGCCTGCCGGGTTCGCGGCTGCTGTTCAGCGAAGACGAGCCGCTGCCGCTCGCGCCCGGGTACACGCCGCTGTTCGTGCGCGGCTCCAGCGGCCGCGAGCACCTGCTGGAGGTCCACGTCGGAGCGCGGGACGGCGGCCGCCAGCGCACCGAGCACGACGCGCCGACCCGCCCGCCGCACACCTGGGCGCTGTCGCCGTCCGAGCGGCTCGCGCTGATCGTGCTCGGGCAGCGCTACCTCCTGCACGAGGCATACCCGAACCCGTTGTCCTGGCGGCAGGCCGCCGAGCATCTCAACGATCTCCGGCCGGACGAGGACTGGACGCACAAGAAGGTCGAGCATCTCGTGGTCGGCGTCCGCACGAGGCTCAGCCGCGGCGGTGTCGCGGGCTTGACCCGTGAGGAGGTCGGCGAGCCCGTCGGCAACACCCTCAACCACAACCTGGTCCGCGAGCTGATGGAAAGCACCACGCTCGTGCCACCGGATCTGGGCTTACTCAACCACGACTGACGTCCGCCCGAACTCGCCGTAGAGGGTGTCGCCGCCGAGCATCGCCCGGTAGGCCAGCTCGATGCGGCGTGCCTTCGACGGCCGCAGACGCGTCTTGGCGGTGTCGAGGTCGAGGAATTCGCAGTGGCTGATCTCGTCGGCCTGCAGCCGGATCCGGCCGATCCGGTCGGCGTCGAGCACGCCGCCGTCGAAGATGAGCTGCATGCTGTCCCGCCACAGCCCGTGCGTCGGCATCCAGTCGACCACCAGCAGGCGTCCGATGTGGACGTCGATGCCCAGCTCTTCGAGCACCTCGCGACGGCAGGCGGCGAGCGGCGACTCGTCGTCCTCGGTCAGCCCGCCGGGGATTTCGAGGTAAGGCTTGTAGATCGGCGAAACGAACAGGACCCGGCCTGCCTCGTCGCGGATGAGCGCACCGGCGGCGACGCTCTTGCGCGGCAGCCTGCTCGCGATCCCGGTGACGAACTCGCCCTCCGGCTCGCCGTCGTCAAGGATGTCCTGGGCGAACAGCGCGGGGTCGCCGCAGTGGTTCATCGAGCCGCCTCATTCGGTCGTGCGATTTTCAGCGCACCTTATCGCCCTTCGCTCCGCCGCTGAGCTGGGTGAGCGCCGTCGTCACCGCTTCGACCGTCCCGAGCACCGCCTGCAGCAGCCGCAGCAGGTTGTCCGAGCTGGCCAGCAGCGTGCCCATCTTCTCGGCGATCTTCTGCCCGTACTCCACGGCGATCTGCACGATCTGCGGGATCGCCGCGGCCACGCTCGCGCCGAACGTGGCCGGTGCGGCGGCCACCGCCTGTGTCATGATCGGGATGATCTTCCCGGCTGCTTCGGTGATCAAGCCCGTGACCAGCTCCGTCACCCGCGCGACCACCTGACCGGCGCCGGACAGCGCGTGTGACACGGCCGTGCTCGCCTGCCCGAGCGCCTTGATCCCGTCGGCGTGCTTCTTGCTCGTGTCGCGGTAGTTCGCCCCGGCCCCTCCCGACCACCCGGTCGTCTCCTGGTCCGCTGACTCGCGGTAGGAATCGGCCGCGGAGTCGAGGTTTTGACCGGCGCCGTGCAGGCTCCGCGAGTTCGATGAGACGGGGCTCGGGTCGCCTTCGAGCTGCTTGAGTGGCTCTTCGAGGAACGAGACGAGATCCATGACCATGCCGAAACCCGCGCCCGCGATCGCCGAAAGCGGACTCGGCACCGGTCCGAGCAGGTCGAGCGCGGTGGAGGCTCCGCCGAGACCGGCGGCGACCCAGTCCTGGTTCTTCACCGCCTCGGTCGTCGACCTCAGATCGGCCAGCAGCCCAGCGGTGTCCGCGGTCATCGAAGATCCTCCCAGCGCACGGTGTTGTTGTCGTCGACGCGGTCGTAGCCGTCGGCGGCCAGCGTGAGCCACGTGCTCAAGTCGTCCACAGTGGACGATGCGTGCGTGACGGCGGCCATGGTCCGCGCCATCGCGTCGCCCAGCCCGGCGGTGAGCGGCTGGACGAAACCGCCGAGCGTCTGCGGGCCAAGCCTGTCCGGAAGTCCTCGCGCCGCGGCGGAAAGCTGGTCGGCAAGCGCGCCGACGCCTGCGGCGTGCGCGCGGATCTGGGTCGCGTCGACCTCGAAGCCAGGTGCGCTCATCGGGTGATCTCCGGTGGGTTGGTGAAGTAGTCGTCATCGCGGACCGGGCGTGCTTCGGCCGGCAGGTTCTCCTTGACGAAGTCCAGCGCGGGCCCGTCGCCCAGATAGTCCGTCATGATCTCCACGACCTGTGTCCCGACCGCCTGCTGCGCCTGCCGGGCCGTGGCCAGTATCAGCCGCGCGAGCTGATCGGCCTCGAGCGTCCGCGCGGATGGCGTCAGCCGCAGATCTTCGAGCGCGCCGCTGGGGCCGACCATGATCTGAACCTCGCCCCGCGGCGAGATCGCACTTCCGCCGACCTGCCGCAGCTGGTCACTCGCCATCCGGGCACTCGCCGCGGCGCGCGCGAGCGTCCCGTCGTAGTCCGCCAGCCATTGAGCCGCAGTCACTGTGTTCCCCTCGATGCCAAGGCCAGTTCGCCCAGTGCGAACCGCAAGTCGTTATGCCGTAACGGATTGACACTCACCCATCCGGTGGCGCGATTGATCCGGACACGCCCGCGCGGCCCATCGAGCCACGAGAGCTCGGTGCCGAGTCGCGTCGAGCCTCGGGTCGCTCCGAGCTGCCCGCGCCCGATCACCGTCGACACCAGCCCGGCGAGCTGATCGAGCACGCCGGGATCGCCGCCGCAGTCCCGGACCAGGTCCCGGAGCCGCCGTTCGTGCTCACGGTCGTTGCCACAGGCCAGCCCGGCCGCGGCGTCCACGGCATGCGCCGGCAACGTGATCGGCATCGACCGCGCGGCCGCGCGGTCAGGCACCAGCGCGAACAGCTCATCGGCCAGCGCCGCCTCGGGCACTCGCGACACCCGCACCGTTCCGGTGAGGTCATCGTCGAGTCGCTGACGGCAGATCAGCGCCCATGACCGGCAGACCATCGCGACGGCCGCGATGGTCTGGTCGCCGTCGGCCACCACGAGATCGATCGTGCCCTGCCGGTGCCGCAGCGCGGCGACCACGTCGGCGGCGATTCCGGCGGGCCCGTCTTCATCAGCGAGCCCGCTCGCCTCGAGCGTCGCACCGGCCGCGTGGAGCAGCACCTCGCGTTCCCCGTCGATCCGCCCGAAAGACGGAATCCGCAAGGGAAACGGGAACTTCGCCCCGGCGTGCGCGGCCAGCAGGTCCAGCTCGACCAGTCCGAAGTGGACGGTATCGGTCATTGCCCGCCGCCTTTCTCGACCGCCTGCGCGCCATCGGACTCCCGGTCGAGATACCGGCCGACCGTGGTCTTGAGCGCGTCGTGGAAGCCGGTGACCTCGGTGCCCGCCGCATCGACCTCCCCGGTCAGCCCAGTCCGCCCCGCCTCTTCCCGCAACCGTCGCGCGAGATGCAGCGCGGGCGGCGCGGTCCCGAGCAGTGGCAGCCGCTCGGCGAGCCGGTTCGCCGAGCCGGCGAGCGCCGTGGTCTGATCGCCGACGGTGCTGATGGCCTTGACCTGCGCGGTCAGTTCCCTTGGCACCACGCGATATCCGTGCATGTTTCCGCTCCCGTCCGTCACAGTCCGATGACCGGCGTGCTGGTCATCTCATCGGCGTCGAGCAGCGGCTGATCGAAGACGGGCATGCGGTTCTTGTGCTCTTTTTCTTCCTCGCCCTGAGCGCGCGCCCCATGACCCGGCATCATCCCGCCGTTCCCCGCGGCCCGTGCCGCGGCGAGCTGAGCCATCGCCGCCCGCCCGGCCAGCGCGGCGGTCAGCCCGCCACCGGTCATGAGCCCACCCGTCAATCCCGCTCCGGTCGCCTGTCCCCAAGACAGCCCAGCGCCGGAGTTCGCGCTGCCGCCGGTGTATCCGGCCGCGCTGGTCGTCTCGTCGGCACCCAGCCGACCGAACGTCTTGGCTTTGGTCGACCCGGCGGGGGCGATGGCGTCACTGCTGTTCCGCAGGCTCTCCTCGTAGCGCTGCATGACGTGCACGGCCTCGGCCTTCCGTTCGGCGGCCGCGACATCGGCGAGGAACAAGCTCGCCCCGCCCGCGGCCACCGCGCCGATCGCGGCGCCGATCAAGGCACCGGGCCCAGCGCCGACCCCACCGGCACCCGCCCCGACGATCGCCCCGATCGCGGCACCCGCCCCTGCCCCGGCGACCGCGGCACTCGCGGCAGGCCCCAGCGCGTCCCCAGGCGGCGGTGGCATGGTGTTGCGCGCGGTGGCCAGCGCGTCCCCGGCGCCCTGAGCCGCCTCGCCGACGGTCGCCGCCCGGTTCCCGATCCCGGACGTCCGCTGACTGAGCTCCCCAAGCCGGTCCGCGGCCCGTTCGGCGGCCTGGCCGCTCCAGCTCTCCTTGAGGGAAGCACGCTGGTCACGCAGTGTCTCGCCATGGCCGGTGAGCTCGGTCCCGTGCCGGTCCCACTCGGCCGCGACCGCGCTGACGTCGCCGACATCGGCGTCGTCCCAGAGCATCTGGTAGAGCTGCTCGTGCGTGTACGCGTTCCAGTTGGTGCCGTCCGGGGGAGTGGGCGAGCCGAAATACCCCTCCCAGACGTTGTTCAGCGCGTCGACGAGTGGCTTCGCCAGGTCACCGATCGGGCCCAGCAGGCCGGTGGCCGCGCTTGCCAGGTCGTTTACGCCCTCTGACGCCGTTTCCGCGATGTTCCCCGCATCGGGTTCGCCCGCCATTACCCCCGCCTTCGTCCGCGCCGGTCATGCCTGGACGGAAGGTAGGGGAGGCCGATGAAATCACGATGAAACGGGCTAGGTCGCGCCTAGTCGAGGCGGAGCGAAGGGCCGGCTGTCTTGATCGCACTTCACGAAAAAAATGGCCGGTCTCACTGGATTGTCTTGCGAGGAGCCCGGCCCGACGCCCGCAGGAACTCCCGGTTCAAGGTGGCGATGCTGGCGAACGGGATTCCCTTCGGACAGGACGTCACGCACTCGCCGGTGTTGGTACAGCCTCCGAACCCTTCATCGTCCATGGCCGCGACGAGGTCGAGCACCCGCTGTTCGCGCTCGGGCTGCCCCTGCGGCAACACGTTGAGGTGGGTCACCTTCGCCGACGTGAACAGCATCGCCGAGCCGTTCGGGCAGGCTGCCACGCACGCGCCGCAGCCGATGCAGGTGGCGTTGTCGAAGGCCGTCTCGGCGTCCGGCTTGGGCACCGGTGTGGCGTGCGCGTCCGGGGCACTGCCGGTCGGCGCGGTGACATAGCCGCCTGCCTGGATGATCCGGTCGAACGCCGAGCGGTCGACGACCAGATCCTTGACCACCGGGAAACCCTTGGCGCGCCACGGTTCCACGTCAATCACGTCGCCGTCGCGGAAGGCACGCATGTGCAGCTGGCAGGTCGTCGTGCGCTCCGGGCCGTGTGCCCGGCCGTTGATGACCACCCCGCAGGAGCCGCAGATGCCCTCCCGGCAGTCGTGGTCGAACGCCACCGGCTGCTCGCCGCTGGTGATCAGGTCCTGGTTGAGGACGTCCAACATCTCCAGGAACGACATCTCCGGGCTGATGTCGTCGACGGTGTAGGCGACCATCCGCCCGCGTTCGGCAGGGCTGGACTGGCGCCAGACGCGCACGGTGAGTTTCACGTGTAGCTCCGCTGAGTCGGGTGGACATGATCGAAGGTCAGTTCCTCGTGGTGCAGCACGGGTCGCCCGCCGTGCTCCCACGCGGCGACGTGGCTGAAGCGTGCGTCGTCCCGCAGCGCCTCGCCGTCGCCGGTCCGGTGCTCCTCGCGGAAGTGCCCGCCGCACGACTCCTCGCGCAGCAAGGCGTCGAGCAGCATGAGCTCGGCCAGTTCGAGGAAGTCCGCGACCCGGTTGGCCTTCTCCAGCTCCTGGTTGAGCTCGGCGCCCGCACCGGGGACGCGGACCGAGCTCCAGAACTCCGCGCGTAGTTCGGGCACCCGTTCCAGCGCCTTGCGCAGACCGGCGTCGGTGCGGGACATGCCGCAGTGGTCCCACATCAGCAGGCCCAGTTCGCGGTGGAACGAATCGACGGTCCGCGTGCCGTTGATCGAGAGCAGCCTGCCCAGCCGGGCCCGCACCTCGGTTTCGACCGTGGTGACCGCGGGATGCGCGGGGGAGACAGTGTCGAAGTCGCCGCCGCCGATGTAGTCGTTGATCGTGGTCGGCAGCACGAAGTAGCCGTCCGCCAGGCCCTGCATCAGCGCCGAGGCGCCGAGCCGGTTCGCGCCGTGGTCGGAGAAGTTCGCCTCGCCGATCACGAACAACCCGGGGATCGTGCTCTGGAGGTCGTAGTCCACCCACAGGCCACCCATCGTGTAGTGGATCGCGGGGTAGATGCGCATCGGGACCTGGTACGGATCCTCGGCGGTGATCCGCTGGTACATGTCGAACAGGTTGCCGTAGCGGGCCTCGATCGCTTGCCTGCCAAGGTGTGCGATCGCGTCGGCGAAGTCCAGATACACGCCCAGCCCGCCCGGTCCGACCCCGAAGCCCGCGTCGCAGCGGTTCTTCGCCGCCCTGGACGCGATGTCGCGCGGCACGAGGTTGCCGAAGCTCGGATACATCCGCTCCAGGTAGTAGTCGCGCTCGTTCTCCGGGATCTGGCCAGGCGGCCTGGTGTCGCCGGGGGACAGGGGCACCCAGATCCGGCCGTCGTTGCGCAGCGACTCGCTCATCAGCGTCAGCTTCGACTGGTGATCGCCGGAGCGTGGGATGCACGTGGGGTGGATCTGGGTGAAGCACGGGTTCGCGAACCAGGCGCCACGGCGGTGCGCGCGCCAGATCGCGCTCGCGTTGGAGCCCTTGGCATTGGTGGACAGGTAGAACACGTTGCCGTAGCCGCCGGTGGCCAGCACGACGGCGTCGGCGAGATGCGTCGTGATCTCCCCGGTGATCAGGTTCCTGGCGACGATTCCCCGCGCGCGGCCGTCCACGACGATCAGGTCGAGCATCTCGGTGCGGGCGTGCATCTCGACACCGCCGCCATCGATCTGCCTGGACAGCGCCTGGTAGGCCCCGAGCAGCAGTTGCTGCCCTGTCTGGCCTCGCGCGTAGAACGTGCGCTGGACCTGCACGCCGCCGAACGAGCGCGTGTCGAGCAGACCGCCGTACTCGCGGGCGAACGGCACGCCCTGTGCGACGGCCTGGTCGATGATCTGCGTGGAGATCTCCGCCAGCCGGTACACATTGGACTCCCGTGAGCGGAAGTCACCGCCCTTGACCGTGTCGTAGAACAGCCGGTAGACGGAGTCGCCGTCGTTGCGGTAGTTCTTCGCCGCGTTGATGCCGCCTTGCGCGGCCACGGAGTGGGCACGGCGCGGGGAATCCTGGAAGCAGAACTGCACCACGTCATAGCCCTGCTCGGCCAGCGTCGCGCCCGCCGAAGCGCCCGCGAGCCCGGTGCCGACCACGATCACCCGGTGCTTGCGGCGGTTGGCGGGGTTCACCAGCTTCGCGGTGAACTTCCGTTCACTCCAGCGCCTTTCCAGTGCGACGTCCGGCGATTTGGTGTCGGCGATGGGAGATCCGACGGTGTGGTCGAGCATGGTCAAGCCACCAATCCGGTCATCACGCCGATCGGGACGGCGAGGAAGCCGCCCGTGATCACCACGCTCACGAGGGTGCCGACGGTCCTGATCGCCCCGCCCGCGAAGCCCAGCGTGCGGGCCGCGCTCCAGAAACCGTGGTTGAGGTGCAGCCCGAGCATCAGCAGCGCCACCAGGTAGATCACGTTGACCCACCACACGCTGAAGTCGGCGACGATGTTGTGGAACGGCCTGCCGTCGACGTAGTCCCGGTTGGCCACGCCCACGGTCAGGTCGAGGATGTGCCAGACCAGGTAAACCGCCAGCGTCGCGCCGCCCCAGCGCATCGTGCTGGTCGCGAAACTCGCCCGCGCGCGCTGGCTGTGCACGTACCGGACCGGCCTTGCCCGGCGGTCCCTGATGGACAGCTGGGCGGCGGCGATGATGTGCAGGCCGACGGCGACGACCAGGCCCGCGCGCATGATCCACAGGAATGCCCCGTACGGCAGCACGGGCTCGCCGATCGTGCGCAGCCAGGCCGCGTACCGGTCGAAGTCGGCGGCGCCGAGGAAGACCTTCAGGTTGCCCAGCATGTGCGCGAACAGATAGGCCACCAGCGCCAGGCCGGTTACCGCCATGACGGTCTTCTTCCCGATGGTCGACGCCCAGAACCGGCCGATCGACGTGCGTTTTCGTGGTGGGACAACGAGATCCGTGGACACCCAGCCGACGCTAGGCCTGGGCCGACCAGAGGGCAAACAGAAGTTAAGTCTCATCAGCAGAGGCTGTGCCTATGATAGTCGGGTGCAGTTCCATCAGCTCGCCTACTTCGTGGCCGTCACCGACACCCGGCACTTCACCCGCGCGGCCGAGCTGATGCGGGTCGCCCAGCCCTCGCTCTCGCAGCAGATACGCGCACTCGAGCGCGACGTCGGCGCCGAGCTTTTCCACCGGATACGGGGAAATCTCTCGCTGACCGAGGCGGGGGAGACCCTGCTGCCGTTCGCCAGGCGCATCCTCGCCGACACCGAATCGGCGTACCAGGCCGTGCGGGAACTCGACGAGCTGGGGCGTGGACGAGTGCGGCTGGGTGCCACGCCGAGCCTGTGCACCGGCCTGCTGCCCGCGATGCTCGCCGAGTTCCGGGCCGCCTACCCTGGGATCGAGCTCACACTGCACGAGAGTGGTTCGCGCGACCTGCAGACCGATTTGTCCGAAGGCGCGCTGGATCTGGCGATAGTCGTCGACTCGCGGCCGCACGACCAGAACAGGCTGGCCACGCGTCCGCTGCTCATCGAGGAACTGGTCGTGATCTCCGCCAAGGACCGGCCGCCGCCGGTGCGCCGGGCCCGGATGCGGATCGCCGACCTCGACGGCCGGCCGCTGGTGATGTTCCGCCGCGGCTACGACCTGCGCGACGCCACCGTCGACGCCTGCCGTGCCGAGGGGTTCGAACCGTCGTTCGCCATCGAGGGCGGCGAGATGGACGCCGTGCTGGAGTTCGTGCGGGCCGGTATGGGGATCGCCGTCGTACCGAGCACCGTGGTCAGGGACAGGTTTCGCGTCACCCGCTTCGCCGAGCCAGGGCTCAGCCGGGTCGTGCGGCTCGCCAGCCGCCAGGACGTCGAACCGTCCAGGGCCGTACGGGCTCTGCGCGATGCCATCACCCGGTATCTCGCCAATGCCGCCATCCTTCCCCGAGGCACCCGCTCCCTACTGAAAGACGGCGAGCCGGGGTGAACGAAAGCGACAGCGATTCGCTCCTCGTGTCCTGCTCCGCCGACACCTGAGCTTTGCGACCTACACGGTCTTGACCGGCTGCCTCAAGATCGTTTTGAGCTTGGCGGGCGGGGTTCTGCGTGCGTCGCTGAGGTAGATCTCGTGATGGTCGCCGTTGAAGGTGAGGCCGTTCTCGGACAGATAGTGGTTGTGGAGGCGGTCCAGCGTGGGCGTCTCGTCGTCGTAGGAGCCGATGTGCAGGATCTGGACGCAGGTCCCTTCGACGAGGGTGAGCGGCCTGACGTCCTCGAGCGCGGGGAGGGCCTTCTTCTTCGAGACATCATGGATCGCGGCCTGGATCATGTCGTCGGTGATCCAGGACGGCTGACTGATCATCATGGTCCACTCCCACAGCTGCTTGCGCCGTGTCAGGAACACGGTGGGGTCGTCGGCTCGCCACAGTCCCTCCAGCGGGCCGACCACGAAGTCCCGGCCGAGTGTCTTCTTGCTGGTGAACTTCAGCGTGTACGCCACCCCGTACAGGGCTTCGACCGCGTTCGCGTACGTGGGTGAGGTGTTCGGATCACCTCGGCCATCGACTGCGATGTACCGGAACTCGGGCACCTCGACGACGGTGAATCCCTTGGAAGACGGGGAGTAGAGCTGCTTGTGGGCCTTTTTGATGTCGTACTTGTCCACCGCGGTCTCCTTTACCAAAGCGCCCAGCGTGGTTTCGGTCCAGCCGGCATCGGCGCTGAGCATGGCCTCGCTGTAGTCGAAGATCGCGGAGGCGGCACCGGGCAAGGGTTCCTGCCTGGAGCGAGCCGCCCGGACGTCCTCGAGTTGTTTCCGCACCGCCTCCAGGCGCCGGGTCAGTCCGGTCACCACGTCCGCGTCCGGCAGGCCGGGACTGTTGGCCATCGCGATCAGCACGCGCGCCCGCATCGGTGTCAGGGTCGTCAGCGCCTCCCGCGTGGCGGCAGCACACAGTTCATGACCCGACCTTGTGACACGGAAGGTGGTGCGCGCCTTCGCGGATGATGGAGCGCCCGCCGCTTCGATCAAGCCGCGCTTGGACAGTTTGTCGAGCACGTAGTAGATCGAGGAGAAGCCGAGCGCCGTCCATGCGCGAATCCCACGCTCTTCGATGACCTTTTCCAGGTCATAGCCGTGGCGGGGCTGTTCGACGAGCAGCCCGAGCACTGTCAGCTCGCCGTCGGTCAGGGTGAGGGACACGGCACTATTCTAGCATTAGAATAGTGCTGGTCGCCTGGTTCTCCCAGGCTCTGCGCTTGCGGGTGGTGCGGGTGAGCGGAGCTGATGGCCTGGACAGCCGTGACCTGGGCGATCGACACCCTCGTCGCCTCGGCGATGTCGCGTGCCGTGCTGCCGTGCGTGACCAAGCTGGTCACGGCCTCCACCGGCGCCGCAGGCGGTCCAGCTCCGGGCTCACCGCGATGATCGTGACGGGCGGTTCTGACCACCCGCGACACGCACAAGGTCAGCGTTCGTGGTCGAGCCAGTGATCGGCGCGGTCGATCGGGTTGTTGCGCTCGACTTCGCTGAGCTTGGTGGCGTGGCGGCGCAGGGCCGCCTCGGTCTCGGCCTCGGTCTGGCCGATCCGGTCGGTCGCGATCTCCAGGTGGGCCGAGCTCTCCCTGACCTCCCAGGCGAGGTCGAGGGTGAGTTCCTCGGCCAGCCTCACCAGCGCCAACCAGGCTTCCATCGGCCCCTCCGGCGAGTCGGACGCGTTGATCTCGGTTGTCCGGTACCACGGGCCGGTGCAGCGGGACCCCGCCGCGATCAGGTCCGCCGCCTCGTTGAGCTCCTTCTCGATCAGCGGCAATGTGGAAGTGGCGATGAAGCGCAGGCTGTCGAGGTTGACCTTCATCTCGCTGAGCTTCGTCTCCTTGAGCAGCGTCGGCGACGGCATGTTGAAGGAGTCGGGCTCGCTGGTGACCGTCTCCATCGCGCTCTTGATCGACGCCTTGAGGTCGTTCTCGCAGTTCCTGATCGTCTGCGCCAGTGTCTTCAGCGCTTCAACGCCCTTCGCGATCACCTTGTCCGGTGTGCCGGCGCCGTACTCGACTTCCTGCTTACTGGGCGTGCTGCCCGCGTTCATGAGTTTCTCCAGCGCGGGCAGCGCCGAGGCGACGCCCGCCAGCACCGGGGACGCCGGGGTCGGGAACACCGCGGCGAGGCTGAAGAGCGCGGTGACGGTGCTGAGGTCCCCCGAGACGGCTTTGCCACGGTCTTGCATCGCCTCGTACATCTTGTCGGCGATGGACTGGATGTCCTGCTGCGCCTTCGACCAGATCTCCCGCTCGCCGCACAGGGTCACGCCGGCGAGCAGTGCGAGGGTGTACTGGCCTTGGATGACCGTCGGCAGCGGGACGCAGAAATTCTGGGCGAACCGGTAGATCATGTTCCCGCCCATGTCGTCACCGCAGATCTTCTCCTGCAGATACTTGACGGGGTCCAGCTTGGCGTTGCCGACCTTGCTGACCTTGTCACCGGTGCTGCTGAGCGAGAGGGTCCAGGCGCCGTGCCGGAGGACGTCGAGGTAGCCGTCGAAGTCCGAGGGGGTGGGGATCTTCTTCCACGGCTGGAACATCTCGCGGATGGTGTTCTCGAAGTGCGCGTACATCAGCGTGCCCGCGTCGTGCCCGGAGCCGAATTCGAAGTCCTCGACATATCCGGGCAAGCCGCGGTTGAGGACCTGGCCGCCCGACGTCCGCGACGGCTTACCTGGCGGCGTGATCTCTGGGTCCCCGAGGCCGTGTCGCCGCTGGTAGTTGCCCTGCAGGTTGGGGTACCACTCGTAGACATCGAAGTAGAACTCGATCGCGCTGTCGATGATCCTTTCGACCGTCTCGTCCAGGTGGTCCGCGAACGCCATCGTCATCCCCTTGGTGCCTCGTGCAAGTCGCCGACATGATCGGCCATCGGCCGCCCAGATCCCGCCCAGGGCGAGCCGCCGGGCGTACTTTGCGCAGCCGACCGGATTCACACCTGGTTGAAAAGGTTGCGGGCGTATCCGTCGACTGTGGACTATGCGTCCATGAAAAAGACACTGGGGCGATTCGCGGTGCTGACCGCCATCTCTGGAGCGTTGCTGGCTTCTGCCGCGGGCATGGCGGCCGCCGACCGGCCGACCCACGGCACATACGGCACGGAGTGGGAGTGCGAGCGCGCCGCGGCGACGTACCGCAGCAGTGATGTCGGCGCGGAGTGCAAGCACGTCCCCGCGGAGGGCCTGAAGTCGGAGTACTGGGCCCTGTACGTCTGGTCGATCGGCGGCTGATCTCCGCTGTTCTCTGCTGTCGTGCGCGTTGCGGGCGGTGAGAACCGGGTGAGAACCCACCCGCAACGCGCACGAGGCCGAGCCGGGTCAGGAGCCCTTCAAGGGGCCGACTTCGAGGACCGCCGTTCCGTCGTCATCGACGCTCTCCAGGCTGATCTTGAAGCTCATCGGCTCTCCGAAACCGGCGTAGGAACCGTCTTCGGGACCGAGCGTGAGTGTCGCGCGCTTGCCGTCCGGGTAGCGCAGCTGGAAGTCCACACCGGCCGAGCTGATCTTGACCACCTTGAACGTCGGACGGCCCGCCCCGGCGTTGATCGTCGCGTTGCGCTTCACCCGGACCTCGCACTCGCCGTCCTCGCAGGACTTCAGGTTGGTGCCGTCCAACGGAAACGGCGGCAGTGCGACGCTTGACGTTGTCGGCGGTGTAGACGGCGGTGTTGCTGAGATGGTCGTGGGCGCGCTGGCGCCAGTTGTGGTCGGGAGCGCGGGAGTACCGGACGTTGTCGCAGGTGCCGCGGCCGGGACGTCGGGGCCGCAGCCCACTGCGGCGAACGCGATGACGACCAGGACCAAGTCACGGAATCGAACCATGGAACGCAGGGTAGGAACGGGGCCCGGGACCCCTCCCGCCACGGAGGCTCGTGAGTGTTCCGGGCGGTTAGCACTCCAGCTGTTAGTTCGTGATGTGCTGGGCGTGTCGCGGATGCGGCATGACAACTCCGCGACTCGCGGCATGAGAGTGCGTTGTGCTGGGACCGCTACGAACCGTAGCCCGGTTGCTGGTCGAGGCCTTCGATCTCGACCAGTTCACCACGCGCCAGTATCTGCATGACGCGTCGGAGGTCTTCTCTGGGCAACGTCTTCCAGATATCGCGGCTCGCCGTCCCGAGTGCCCGCCGGTGCCTCCATGATGCCAACGCACTGTCCACAGTGGTCGTCGAGGCGGCGTTCTGCGGACGCGCAGTCCAAACTCGCGTGAACGCGAGGTGCCGCGTGACTCTTTCGTTTCCGAACTGTCCATTACCGAGTCAGGAGTGCGCGGATGGCGGCGGTGACGTCCTTGGGGCGTTCTTCGGGAAGGAAATGGCCGCAGGGCAGGACCTGGGTACGCAGGTCGGGTGCCCATCGGGCCCACACCTGCTGCGGGTCGAACGGCAGAGTCACCTCGCTGGGGTCCTGCCACATCGCCAGTACCGGCATGGTCAGCCGGCGGCCCGCGTCCCGGTCGGCCTGGTCATGGCCGGGGTCCACGAACGCGCCGGCGCGGTAGTCCTCGCAGATGGCGTGAATGGCCTCGGGGGTTCGCGTCGTCGCCAGGTAGGCGGCCCGGACGTCGGCGGGGATCGGGTCGGCCGCCCAGGTGTCCAGGAAGTGCCCGAAGAACGTGTCCGGGTCGGCGGCGATCATCCGCTCGGGCAGGTCGGACGGCTGGGCGAGCAGGTACAGGTGGAAGCCGAACACGCCCACGGCGCCGGTGAGCGCGGCCCAGTTGTCCAGTGTGGGGATCACGTCGAGCACGCCGAGATGGGTAACGGCATCCGGGTGGTCGAGCGCGGCACGGAACGCGACCAGCGCGCCACGGTCGTGGCCGACGACGGCGAACCGGTCGTGACCGAGTTCGCGCATCATCGCGACCGTGGTCGCGGCGGTGGTGCGCTTGGCGTATCCGGCCGGCGGTGGGGCGCTGGCGCCGTAGCCGGGCAGGTCCGGGCATATCACGTGGAAATCCTCGGCCAGGGACGTGGCTACGTGCCGCCAGGCGAGATGGGTCTGCGGGAAACCGTGGAGCAGCAGAACTGGATACCCGGTGCCGCCGTGGGTCACAGAGAGCCCGGCCGTGGTGTCGTCGGCAAAGTCAGCGAAGTTCGTCATCCGTCCACCAAACTGTACAGTGTCCAACTCTGTAATGGACACTGTACAGTTTGTATTGGACGCTGTACAGTTCAACGATGGACCACGGACGTTCCCCAGGCCACCGGGCCGGCCTCACCCATGCGGCGGTGCTCAGCGCGGCCCGGGAACTGCTGGCCGAGCACGGCATCGCGGGCCTGACCATGCGGATGCTGGCCGCCCGGCTGGACGTCGCCCCGAATGCCCTCTACAGCCACGTGGCCAGCAAAACCGCGTTGGTAGACGCCCTGCTCGACGACGTACTCGGCGAGGTCGCCGTGCTCACGCCTTCCGTCGAGAACCCGGCCCTGGGGCTGCACCAACTGATGACGTCGACCTACGACGTACTCGTCGGCCACGCTGACCTCGTGCCGCTATACCTGAGCCGCCAAGGCGCACACGGCCCCAACGCCCTACGGCTCGGCGAGGTCACCCTGGACCTGCTCCGCCGGGCCGGCGTTCCCGAACCCACCGCATCCGACGCACTGCGGGTCCTGATCGTCTACACGATCGGCTTCGCCGCCTTCACCCGACACCTGCCGGCCACAGGCGGATCCGAGCGCCGGCCGAGCGCCGCGGAAATGCAGTCCAGCTTCGAGCACGGACTCGGCTGGCTACTCGCGGGAATCAGCGACGATCACCCAGACGCCCAATCTCATCTCCGCTTCGCAAGTGAGACGGAGCCGAAGCGGCCCGCGAGAAAATAGCCAGTCAGGTAGGTTCTCGCCGCGCATGATGTCGCCATGATCAGTCTCAATCTCGTGCCATCTTCTTTCCGCGGTTGCTCATCGGCATGACATATCGTCCGGTGATGGCGTACACGGGCTTCCGAACCATGAATGTCGGAACCTGGCTGCTGCCCGAGGACGAAGGCGCGTTCGACTCGGCATTGCGCGACACATTCCCTGGTGCCGCGTGGCGGTGCTCGCAGCCAGGACCGCTGGGACTTCACCCCACCCACTTGCACGGATCGCTGGCAAACGCGATGGCTTGTGGCGGACGGGGAGTTCAGGTGTTCCTGCACCTGCCGATCGGCGCAAGCCTGCCACCAACCGTCACGCTCGCCGATGGCGTCCCGCTACCGGACGGGCCACCAGTCGCTGCCACCGTCCAACTCCTGCGCTCGACGCGCCGGCATGATCCCGGCGGTACGTACTGCGATCACGACGGTGGGTACCAACATCCGCAAGGGGATGCGTACTTTGCTGCCGGCAGGCTGGCCGTCCGCTGGTCGGAGGACGAAGTCGGTGCCGACACGCACCAGACCCTCCTGCGGCAAACGCGGGCGGTTCGGTCGGCGCTGATCGCCACCACTCGTCCGGCTCGCGTCAAAGATCAGAACGGCCGGCGGCTGACTGGCCACCGCATCGGTCCGGCCGCTCAGGCGATGGCCGAAGCGACGGGCACTCTTCTCGGCCGCGCTGGAGTACAGCGGTTCCAGCTCGGCTGAATCTGCGGGATCCGCGTTCGTTGGCGCTCGCGGACTGGTACACGCTGACAGCCCTGGCGGACGCACTGGTCGCGCGGTCGTCCAACAAGTACCGCGGCTGGGGCGATGTGGTGATGTTCGCCGCGTGCACGGCAGCGCGGATCGGTGAAGTGTCGGGCTGCCGGGTAAAGGACATCGATACCTCGTCGTGGTCGTGGCAGATTCGCCGGCAGACCACCACGGCGCCGGGTGGGCTGGTGGACAAGGGCGCCAAAGGCAATCGGGCCCGGAAGGTGCCGCTGATCGAGGACATCCGTGAGCTGGTCGAGTGCCGCATCGTCATGGCCGACCGGGATCCGGAAGATCGCCGGCCACGGCTCGCTCGAGGCAACACAGCGGCACCTGCATCCGGATCGCCAGTCCGTTGCGGATGCGGGGGACTTGCTGAGCAAGCACCTGCGCGCGCCACGATCAGGTCGTCTCCGCGCCGTCTGATCGCAACGAGCAAAACCTGGGAACGCTCGGCCTTGAACCAAGACGGGGCGTTCTTTTTTGCGTGATTTCGTTGCCCGGAGCCAGAATCTGGCCGCCAGCAACGAAGGCAGGTTTCGCCGCCCGAAGCACGAGTACTGGAGCCAACGTCAGCACGGGTCAAGGGGGCTAGACGCGGTGGTCCCCGGGGCTGGTCCCCAAATGGTACCCAAGCGGGTCTCGCCTCGGCCGCCTGCGGTGCGGGTCGCACACGCACAAAAGCCGCCTGACCTGGGCTTTCACCCAAGTCAAGCGGCTCTGTTGTCCGTCGGGCTGACAGGATTCGAACCTGCGACCCCTTGACCCCCAGTCAAGTGCGCTACCAAACTGCGCCACAGCCCGGACCCGTCCTCCGGGTGTTCCCCGGAAGGCGATGTGAGTACTTTAGCGCCTCGCTCAGAGGCCGCTGCAACCAGGTCACCCTGTGTGCCTGACCTGCACTAACAGTCAAATTCGGGTGCGCCGGTGATCGACAGCTGACAGGGTGGGCCGATGGGGAAAGAACGGACGCTGGTGGTGGCGCCGCGGGTGCTGCCGACCGTCGGGCCGCTGGCGCGGGTCGCCGCTTGGCGAGGTCTTGAGGTCGTGACGCACTTGACTGGGGGTCAAGGGCGCTTGGGTTCAACGCACTACTACGGCGGGCCGAAGGTGGGGGAGCGGCTCGCGGGGGAGCTGGCGATCGGGTTGCTGGAGCCCGCTGATGACTGGCTGCCGAACGTGCCGCCGGAGTTCGCTGGGCGGACTGTCGCGGCGATGAGCCTCGGTGAGGCATGGGCGCTGGACGGGCAGGCGTTCGTGAAGCCGCCGAGTGACAAGGGGTTCGCCGCACAGGTCTATCGCGACGGGACGGACCTGCGGGAAGCGACCGGGAGTCTGGCCGAGGACACGCCGGTCTTGGTCAGCGAAGTCGTCGAGTTCGCGAGTGAGTATCGGCTGTTCCTGCTCGACGGGCTTGTGCACGCGGCGTCGCGATACGCGACCTGGGGGAGGCTGGATCCCGGACCGCGTGACACTGTGCCCGCCGAGGTACTGGAATTCGCGGGCCGGTACCTCGGCGAACATGGCGGTGAGCTGCCCGGCGCGGTCGTGCTCGATGTCGGCGTGGTGGCTGGGCGGACGGCGATCGTCGAGGCCAACATGGCTTGGTTCTCCGAGTACTACATGGCGGATCTCGACAAGGTGCTGGATGTCGTGCTCAGGTCCGCGGGGCCGCTCGACGAGGTCTCGCCGCGGGACCGCCGGTTCGTGAGGACCCCGAGCTGATCGGGGCCCTCACGAAACCGTCAGTACGGGTTGTTCGCGTGGGTCAGGGTCTGCCAGGAGACGAAGAGGGCGTTGGTGCCCGCCGGCCGCCTGGATTCGGTGAGCTGCTGGGTGTTGGGCATGTCGTTGCCGAGTCGGGTGTGCATGGCGTTGAAGCCGACCTCGGTGACCGGGCCGAGGCCCAGGTTGAGCTTGCCGCCGCAGAGCCAGGACGGCACGGCCGCGCCGAGTTCGTACTTGGCGTGGAAGCCGAGCGCCTGGCGGAGACGGGTGCCGATCTCGGGGTAGAGATCCTGGCCTTGGATACGGGTGGTCTCCGCGAAGTCGGCGATCGCGGCGATGCCGTAGCCGGTGTGGGTGAAGTCGCGGCAGGTCTCCTGGGCGAGTCCGTCCACAAAGGTGCTCTGGTTCTGCCAGTACTGGATGACCTTGGCCTTGGTGTCGAGGCCGCTGCCCGGCGTCACGCGTGGTTGCGAGCCGTCGGTGGTCAGGTAGATGTAGGCGGGCACGCGGGCGCGGAACTTGGTCACGGCCGTGTCGTAGCTGCCCTTGTCCTCCAGGAACACGGAGATGCCGATGGCGGCCTCCAGCATGCTGAGTTCCCAGTTCCCGTTGCTGTTACTGCCTTTGATCACCACCGGCAGGTACACGTTGCGCAGCATCGTCGCGAACCGGCCGGAGTTCGGCCAGCTCGAATACGTGTACTTGATGATCTCCGCGGCGCGTGGCCATGATGAGCCCGCCCAGCCGGTCTGGAGCGGGGCGTTGGAGTTGGTGTGGCTCTTGATGGTGGCCGACCAGGCGTCCATGATCGCGATGGACTTGGTGGCGTAGCGGGAATCGCCGGTGATGTACCAGGCCAGCGCCAACGAGTACGCGGCGATCGCGTCCTGGCGCTCGTCGGTGCAGCCGTAGTTGGGGTTGGAATAGGGACCGCATTCGACGATCGCCCTGGGTTTCGGTGTGCGGCTCAGGGACGCGTAGCCGCTGCCCATCATCTGGTCGTAGGCGCTCTTCCACGGCTGGGCGCCGGAGTTGACCTTGCCTTTGACGAAATCGAGCTGGGTTTTGCTGACCAAGACACCGGGATGGGCGAAGGTCGCCGGAGCGGCCGTGCTTTCCACTCCGGTCGCGGTGACAGCGAGCGAGACGAGCAGTGCCACCGCTGATATTCGGAGTCCACGTTGACGTACGAACATCATGCTCCTTTTGCAGGGAAGGAGTTGTGCTGTGTCATGCAGTGTGAATGGTCTAAACCAAGACAGTCAAGGTCTTAGTTTTTTACCTGAATAAACACATATGTGAATGGCGGGATCAGCCGCGCAGGCGACGTTGCGCCTGGTGGAGGTTCGACGGCGAGATCGCCGTCGTGCCGTAGTTTTCCAGGCGTGCGTTCAGATCGCCGGTGAAATCGGGTTTGTCGATCTGCCCGAAGTCACGCACGGTAGAGATTCCCACGGTGGCGCTGCACGGTGCCACGTTGTCGATTTTCACGCAACCTGCCCGCTCATTGGTGACCGTGATGTTCCAGTGAGCGAAACGCGCGCCGTACAGCGGGCCCGCGTCCGCGCTGCCGCCGTGCGAACCGTCGTTCAAGATCGTGATTTCCGTGCGTACGTTGGCGAACGGCAGTCCGCGGTGGGTGTCGAAGGTGCCTGCCTCCATGACGCCGCGCGACCAGACGTTGCCGGACGACAGGCCCTCCACGTTGATGCCGTGGTGCGTCGACCCCGGCGTCGTCTCGGTGAACTTGGCGATGCCGAAGTCTTCGACAAGGTTGTCATGGGACTGCTCGCGACAGGCGTAGGAATGGTGCTGGCCGCGCCCGGACACCCGCGTCCTCGACAGTGTGATGCCCTTCGCCGCCACGAGCAGGAAGCCGTTGTCACTGTCCACAACCGACACGTTGTCCGCCCAGCAGTCCCACGCGCACTGGAAGACCAGGCCGTTGTAGCCCTTGTCCTTCAGGTGCGGCGGCCGCACGGTCTTGACCATCTGGATGGTCAGGTCCTCCACACCGGACCCGCTCACCGGCGTGACCATGGTGGTCAGTCGCGGCTGCCACTCCGGCCGCGCGTCGAGCGGCAACGGCTGGCTCAGCCTGATCTGCTTGCCGCGCACCGCTTCGATGCGTACCGGCCATTGGAACGGCCGGTACGACAGGAGCTTGCCCTTGTCGGACCACTTGTACGCCGCGGTGCCCGCAACGTCGCCCGCCATGTGCCGCAGCAGGCTGAAGTCGGCGGTGTCGTCGAGTTGCAGCAGTACCCGGCGGCCCGCGCAGAGCCCGCGCGCGTCGTCGACGGTCAGGGTGAACGCACCGCGCGCCGCGGGCGTGGTGATCTTGGCGATCGGCTTGGTCGCGTCGCCCTCGTTGCCGGTCCAGCCTTCGAACGGCCAGTCGCGGGCCTGGATGGCCGTGACGAGGTCGCGGTAGCGGTCGCGATGGCAGACCCACACGAGGCCCCCTGACCAGCTCCACGCGGAGTTGTCTCCACCGCCGTAACGGCTGCGGTTGATGCCGATGATCTCTTCGAGCGACTTGGTCGCGAACAGTTTCGTCTTCTCGCGCCCGGCGCCGCGCAGTACGACGTTGTCGTAGCCGATGCGCACGATGTCGTCGATGCGATAAGTGCCCGGTGGCAGGTACACCGCGCCGCCGCCACGCTTGCCGACCTGCTCGATCGCGCGGTTGATGGCGGGGGCCGCATCGGCCGAGCCGTCCGGTTTCGCGCCGTACGCCAGCACGTTCGCGTGGACCGGTACGTGCGGGAGCCGCTGCCCTGTCCGGTATCCGGCGTAGGCGACGTTCGGGAGTTGCGGATGACGGTACGGGTCACGGACGAATTCACGCCAAAGATCGGAGCTTTCGTCGGGAGACGCCAGTGCGGGCACTGTTCCACTCGCCGAGTACGTCGCCGCCAGTGCGCCCATCAGGAACTTCCTTCGCTGCATCTCCACGCGCAAAAGGTAAGTCCGTGAGACATCGGATGTAAATGTCGCGATGAGCGGGAAATGGTCGTGAGTGTCGCCGACGGCCAGAACCGTCGGCAACACTCACGACCTCTGCCTACTTCAATCCGCCGTCGACGGCGTTCATCAACGTGCCGCCGGCGTCACCGGACATCTCCCAGGCCATCACGCCGAGCAGGCCCTTGCTCTTGAGCCAGGCCGTCTTGGCCGCGATCGACCAGGCGTCGTCGAACGTCCACCACTGCCCGTTGTTGCCGGTGTAGCAGGACGTCGCGACGGCCGCCGTGTCGTGGTAGACCGTGCAGCCGGGTACCGACGAGATGAGGTTCGAGTACCCGCGCGTGCCCGCTTCCTCGGCGAACTGCCCTGGCGCGGCACCGGTCGCGGATTGCCATTCGCCGTTCTTGCCGCCCGAGGCCACGCCTTGCCAGCCGCGGCCGTAGAAGGCGAGCCCGAGTGTCAGCTTCCGTGGATTGACGCCCTTGTCGGTGTAGGCCTTGATCGCGGCCTCGACACTGAACTTGTTGGTATACGGGTCATCCGCGTCGGCGTACAGGTTGCCCTGGTGCCCGGTGCGGTTCGGCTCCCACGAGTTGTCACTGCCCGCGCCGTGGAAGTCGTAGCCCTGCACGTTCGCCACGTCCAGGTATTGGAAGATCTTGTCGACCTCCCAGCCGCCGGAGACCTTGCCCGGGTCCGCGGGCGTGAACGCCTGCAGCTGGTACCGCTTGCCGGTGGTCGTGCCGTACGCGTCGAGCTGCGTGCGGAACTCGGCGAGCAGCGCGGTCAGGTTCTGCTTGTCGTTGGCGCTCCAGTGGTTGCCGGGGTGACCGTCGGGGCTGCCCGGCCATTCCCAGTCGATGTCGATGCCGTCGAAGATGCCCGCCACCGTGCCGGGGCCGCCCGCGCCGCCGTACGGCGCGATGTTGCCCTTGATCCAGGTGTCGACGCACGAGGAGACGAACTTCTTGCGCGAGGCGTCGGTGGCCGCGACGTCCGAGAAGTACTTCGAATACGTCCAGCCGCCGAGTGACACCAGTACCTTGAGGTTCGGGTTGGCCGCCTTGAGCTTCTTGAGCTGGTTGAAGTTGCCGCGCAGCGACTCCCAGCCGGTGTCGGCGACCCCGTCGACCGACTGCGCCGCCGACATCGGCCGCGAGTAGTCGGCTTCCGCGTCGCCGGCGCCGTCACCCTGGTTCGGGTCCTGCGGGTTGGCGGTGGTGCCCTTGGTGACGCCGGACAGGCAGGTCAGGTTGACCGGGTCGATGTTCTGGAACGCGTACAGCAGATGCGTCAGCTTCGACGCCGCGCCTGAGGTCTGCAGGTTCTTGACGAAGAACTGCCTGCCGTAGATGCCCCACTGCACGAAGTAGCCGACGCGCGCGTAGCCGCTCACGATGTCCGTTGTGGACGCTGTCAGCGCGTTGCTCGCGGCGGACGCATTGTCGTAGGCGTCACGGGCTTTGACGGTGAAAGTGTATGAAGTGGACGGTGCGAGTCCGCTGATCTTCGCGGTCGTCGTGGTGACCGTGGCGGCCAGCGCGCCGCCGCGGTAGACGTCGTAGGCGACGACGCCGGTGTTGTCGGTCGAGGCGTTCCAGGCGAGCGTCACGCTGCCCGAGTCGGCGCCGGTCGACCGCAGGTTGCCCGGCGCGGTCGGCGCTTGCGTGTCGTCACCGGGGTTGTTGGTGGTGACCGTCAGCGGCGCGCTGGCCGGTGACGCGGTTCCCTTGGTGTCCTTGGCTTTCACCGTGAACGTGTAGGAGGTGTTCGCGGTGAGGCCGGTGAGTGTGGCCGTGGTGCCGGTGACCGAGGCGGTGATCGCGGTGCCCTTGTAGACGTCATAGCCCGCGACGGGCAGTGAGCCTGCCGCTGAGGCGTTCCAGGCCAGTGTGACCGTGGTCGTCGTCTTCACGGTGGCGCGTAGATTGCCGGGCGCCGACGGCGGGGTGTCGGGGGAGCCGTCGCAGTTGGCGTTGTCCACCCGGCACTGCGTCGGCTGCGCGGCCGAGCTGAGCTGGAAGGTCGGGCTGTACGGGTAGGTCGAGCGGCCCGGTTGCAGCGTGGCGATGTAGTACGCCGGGGTGAGGGTGACCTGGGTGCCGGACTGGCTGACCGTGCCGTGCTGGCCGGAGGTCGCGGTGACGCCGGACGGCAGCTGGAAGGTGATCGCCCAGTTGCTGACCGCGGCGGTGCCGCTGTTCGTGACCGTGTATTCGCCGGTGTTCCCGGTCATCACCAGCGTGGCTTTGAGGCTGCCCGCGGCGAGCGCGGGTGGACTGAACGAGGTTGTCGCCAGCAGTAGCGTGGCGAACGCGACGAGTAAGCGGCGGAGGGTACGTCTCATGGCTGTTCTCCTAGCGACTAAGGAGGTGCCTACTGTGGTCTAGACCACAAATGAAGGTAACTCGCCGATCGGAAAACGTCTAGACCACTTCGTCTGGTCTAGACACGCAGTGACGTCGCGGCGGCGAGTTTCAAACAGTCGAGCGCGACCGGCAGCAGCGGATTGCCGTTATTCGGCCGATGCACCGCGAGCACCCGGCGGCTCGCGGTCACCCCTGACGGCCGCAGCGCGCGGATGTCCTCGCCGGAGACGGCCAGGCCGGGCAGCATCGCGACGCCGAGCCCGCGCGCGACGAGGTCGCGCAACACCGTGTAGTCGTTGCTGCGGAAGATGATGCGCGGAGTGAACCCCGCAGCCTGAGCCAGCCGCCCGAGCGAGCGCGCGCCCGCGGTGTCCTCGCGCGTGCACATCCATGACTCGCCGGCCAGCTCGGCGAGATCCACGTCGGGGCCCTCGGCCGCGTGCGCCGACGGCACCGCGATGGTCAGCGGCTCGGCCAGCAGTTCCGTGCGGTGCAACGATATGGGCCATTCGCGCGCGTCGAGGTCGTACTCGAACACGAGCGCCAGGTCGACCGAACCGTCCACCACACCGCCCAGCACCTCGTCCGGCTCACCCTCGTCGAGCTCCACCTCGGCGCCGGGGCAGCGCGCGACGATCTCGGCCAGTGCCGGCGGCAGCACCCGCGCGCTCGCGGTCGCGAAACTCGCCAGCCGCAGCGTGCCGTGCTCGCCGAGCGCCATCGCGCGGGCTTCGCTCTCCAGCTTGGACAGCGCGCTGAGCACGTCCTGGCTGCGCTCCGCCAGCAGCCGGCCGACCGCGGTCGGCCGGACACTGCGTGCCGAGCGCTCGAACAACGCCGCGCCGACCGCCCGTTCCAGCAGCATCATCTGCTGCGAGACGGCCGACGCGGTGTAGCCGAGACTCCGCGCGGCCTCCGCGAACGATCTGGTACGGACGCATTCGCGCAGTGTGCGCAGGTGGATCGGGTTGAGCACGCCGTGACACTAGGCGTCGCGGCGCGTGAAGCCAACACCCGGTTCGGCTAGCGGAATTCGTGCACGACTTCGATCAGGCCGACGATGTGCGTGTTGAACTCGGCGAGTTCCTCGGCGGGAACCCAGAGTTCGAGGATGGTCTTGCCGCCGGCCTGTCGTACCGGGTAGCGCTGGAGGAACTCCGACTCGACGTGGAACTTGGTCACGTAGCCGACACCGTGATGCGGCACGTTCCAGTCTCGGGCGATCTTGATCGCGTAGTCCTCGTTGAGCACCGGATAGAAGATCGGCTGCTCGGGGAGCCGGCGTGGCCAGGCTCGCCAGGCGGCCTGGCGGAGGAGTTCGTGCTCCTCGGGGCCGGTCGGGCGCCACAGCACCGTGGTCGGCGCAGCCTGAATCACTGTATTCCCCTCGCGCTCGTTCGAAGAGCGAACACTAACGGGCGTTTTGACTGGTGCGCCAGCCATTTGATCAGGGCAGCCGACCCCGCAGTTCCATCGCGGCGCGGACGCGGCCCTGCGCGATCGAGATGGCCGCCGCGTGCGGCAATGTCCCGGATCGCTCGGCCGCTGTGAGCACCTGATCGGTGTTGCGCCGCACGCGTTCGGCGACCGAGGTCATGATCGCGGCCGGGTCGGGTCGGAACGGCGAGTGCCTGGCGTCCATCGCGAAGGCCGCCGCGATGACGCCGCCGGCGTTGGCGATGAAGTCCGGCACGACCGTGACGCCGCGCCCGGCGAGCACCTGGCGCGCGGCGGGCGTGGTCGGCAGGTTCGCGCCCTCGATGATCAGCTGTGCCTTGACTTCCGGCGCGAGGTCGACGCCGAGCACGTCCTGGCGGGCGGCGGGGATGAGCACGTCGCAGTCGACGAGCAGTTCGGCGCCCGCCTCGATCCGGTGATGCGGCGGCGCGGCTTGGACGCACGCGTCGCCGTGTTCGGCGCGCAGGTCAAGCCACTTCGGCACGTCGAGGCCGCTGGGGGAGTAGACCGCGCCGTCCGCGGTCGACAAGGCGACGACCTGCGCGCCGAGTTCGTGCAGCCGCCGGGCGGCCGCCGCGCCGACCGCGCCGAAACCCTGAATGGAAACCCGCGCGCCCGAGGACGATCGGCCGATCCGGAACAACGCCGCGTCGGCCGATTCGGCGACGCCGTGCCCGGTCACGCCGAGCTTGTCGTAGGGCACGCCGCCGAGTTCCTCCGGCACGCCGACGGCCGCGCCGCGGTCACCGAGCTCGTCCTGGATGATCGCCGCGTCGCGCTCGGTCAGGCCCATGTCGAGTCCGGCGACGTACTGCGAGGGGATCTGATCAGCAAGTTTGCGGGCGAACGCGCGCAGCACGCGTTCCTTGTCCTGGCCGTTCGGGTCGCCCGCGATGCCCGCCTTCGCGCCGCCGTGGAAGAGATCGACGGCGGCCCACTTCCACGTCATCACCCTGGCGAGCCGCGCGATTTCGTTGACAGACACGTCCGGGCTCATCCGGACGCCACCCTTGCCGGACCCGCGCGCCGTGTTGTCGATGACGAGCACGCCCCGCATCCCGGTCTTCGTGTCCGAAACGCAGACGATCTTTTCCGGGCCCCACTCGTCCATGCTCTGCAGCAAGTCCACTCAAAGTCCTTAAACGACGTTGTGTTCGAGCTTGATCTTGTTTCCCGTGAAACGTTGCGCGTCCAATGTGGACACGTCGACAAAAGGTTTTTCGCCGAGCACGAGATCGCGCAGCACCTCGCCGACGGCGGGCCCCTGGCCGAAGCCGTGCCCGGAAAACCCGGTGGCGTAAAAGAAACCGGGGACGTCAACGGACTGGCCGATCATCGCGTTGTGGTCGGGACTGATCTCGTAGAGCCCGGCCCAGCCGTGCGCGATGCCGACTTCGGCGAGTTTCGGCGCGCGATGCAGCACCGCCGAGCCGAGCCGTTCGAGCCAGCCGTCGTGGGTCGACAGGTGATAGCCGAACTCCTCCTCGGGGTCGGACATCCCGATCAGCAGGCCCGCGCCCTCGGGGTGGAAGTAGAACGTGGTGGCGAAGTCGATGGTCATCGGGAGATCCGGCGGCAGGTCCGGAATCGGCTCGGTCACCCGGATCTGGCGGCGCAGCGGCCGCACGGGCAGGTCGACGCCCGCCAGTTCGCCGACCTCGGCCGACCACGCGCCCGCGGCGCAGATGACCGTCGAGGTGCGGACGGTTCCGCCGGTGGTGTGCACCGCGGAGACATGGCCGCCGGTGGTTTCGATGCCGGTGACAGCGCAGTGCCGCCGGATGGTCGCGCCCAGCCGTCGCGCACCCTGCGCGAAACCCTGCACGACCGACTCGGGCGTGCAATGCCCGTCGCGCGGCGAATACGCGGCCGCGAGCAGGCCCTCGGTGCTGATGATCGGCGACAAGGCGAGTGCTTCGGAGACCTCCAGCATGCGGCTTGGCACGCCTGCCGTGTTCTGCACGGCGACGCCGGCGGTGAACGCGGCGACGTCGCCCGGCTTGTCGAGCAGGAAGAGATAGCCGTGCTGGTGCAGGTCGATCTCGCCGCCCGGCCGCTGCGCGAACCGTTCCAGCAACTCGATGCTGCGCGCGCCGAGCGCGATGTTGACCGGGTCCGAGAACTGCGCGCGGACCCCGCCCGCCGCCTTCGAAGTGCTGCCGGACGCGAGCTCGTCGCGTTCGAGCAGCAGGACGTCGATCCCCGCCTCGGCGAGGTGGAAGGCGGCGCTGACGCCGACCACCCCACCGCCGATGATCACTACCTCGGCCGTGTCACGCATTTCCATACAGTGACCGTATGACGCCGGACCGTGCGGGCGCGAGCTGTTCAGTGCCAGTAGATCTGGGGCTCAGCGTCATCCATCGGCGGGCTCGTGAACCTTTCGCGAACTCGGCGAAACGGTGAAAGTCACCCACAACGATCTGGGAGGCGCCCATGAGCCGGCTCGGCGAACGCGAATCAGGATTTCTGAGCACCGGACCGCGCGGGATCTTCCGCCGGACCCTGCCCGCTGCGGAGCCGGACTCAGGGCACCGCATGGTCCGGGTGCTCGGGCTGGGCCAGCTCACCTTGATCGGGGTCGGCGCGATCATCGGTGCCGGGATCTTCAGCCTGGCCGGCGCGGTCGCCCGCGACATCGCCGGGCCCGCTGTGCTGCTGTCGTTCCTGATCGCGGGCGTCGCCTCGCTGTGCTCGGCGTTCGCGTACGCCGAGTTCACCGGGCTGGTTCCGCGCGCCGGGTCCTCGTACACCTACGGCGCGGCGGTGCTCGGCGAGATCGTCGGCTGGGTGATCGGCTGGGACCTGCTGCTCGAGTACACCGCGATCGTGGCGGCGGTGTCGATCGGCATGTCGGGGTATGTCGGCTTCCTGCTCGACGACATCGGTGTCCATCTGCCCGCGTGGGCGCTCGGCGCACCCGGAACCGGCGCCGGCCACAAGATCGACCTGGTCGCGGTGCTGATCTGCCTGGGAGTCGCGTGGCTGCTCAACCGCGGCACGAAGACCTCGTCGCGGGTCGACGTCGTGCTCACCGTCATCAAGATCGCGATCGTGCTGCTGGTGGTGATCGTCGGGATCACCAAGGTGCAGAGCGCGAACCTCAGCCCGTTCATGCCGTTCGGCTTCGACGGCGCCGTCGCGGGCGCGTCGACGGTGTTCTTCGCCGTCTTCGGTTACGACGCGCTGAGCACAGCGGCCGAGGAATCCCTTGAGGCACGGCGGAATCTGCCCAAGGCGATGATGCTCTCGCTCGGCATCTGCATGGTGCTCTACGTGCTCGCCTGCATCGTGCTCACCGGCATGGTCGGCTACCAGCAGGTCGACCCGGCGCGCGGGTTCTCCGCCGCGTTCGAGGCGGTCGGGCTCGGCGGCGTCGGCACGATCGTCGCGATCGGCGCGGTGCTCGGCATCGTGACGGTCAGCTTCTCGTTCATGATGGGCGCCTCCCGGCTCTGGTACGCGCTCAGCCGAGACGGTCTGATGCCGCGCTGGTTCGGCGGCCTGCACCCGCGCCGCCGGGTGCCGCATCGCGCGACCTGGCTCATCGGCGGCGCGTCCGCGGTGCTCGCCGGGCTCCTGCCGGTGCGCGAGGCTGCCGAGCTGACCAACATCGGTGTGCTGCTCGCGTTCGTCATCGTCAGCGCCGCGGTGATCGTGCTGCGCTACCGCAGCCCGGACCTGCCGCGCGGGTTCAAATGCCCTGGCATGCCGATCGTGCCGTTGATCGGCATCGGGTTCTCCATCTGGCTGATGACGTTTCTCAAGGCCGAAACCTGGTGGCGGCTGGGTGTCTGGCTGGTGCTCGGCTTGGTCATTTACGCTGGTTACGGCTACCGCAACGCGCGGAAGGTCAGCCCTGGGGGATCGGTCGATTTGGCGAACCTGCCCGACTGAGCCGTGAACTCGTTTCGCTCTTGCCGCGAATAGCAGGGTGAACGCTCCCACGGCGAGAGGCTGAACTTGAGCTCAGACGCAGCGGTGATCGAGGCGTCGCTAGGCGAACCAGGCCGGTTCGCCGCAATCTTCGACCGCCACGGTCCCCACATACACCGCTATCTCGCGCGCAGGCTCGGCAGAGAGGCCGCGGACGACCTCGTCGGCGACACCTTCCTGATCGCCTTCGACAAGCGCGGCAAGTACGACCTGGCCAGGCCTGACGCCCGGCCGTGGTTGTACGGCATCGCGACCAACCTGGTCAGCCAATACTGGCGTGACCAGGGCAAACAGGCGCGCCTGCGGCTGGTCACCGGACCGGAGCCGGTCCAGGACGGGCACGCCGATCGCGTCGCCGAGCAGGTGACCGCCGAGGCCATGGGCGACGTGCTCACCCAGGCACTGAACACGCTGTCCGAAGGCGACCGCGACGTGCTCGTGCTGATCGCCACCGAGGGACTGGCCTACGACGAGGTCGCGGCCGCGCTGGACATCCCGGTCGGGACGGTCCGGTCGCGGATGTTCCGCGCCCGCAAGAAGGTCCGCGCCTCGCTCGGTTTGAAGACTTCTGAGGAGATTTCCCAGCATGGATGAGCTGCAGTTGCTGAAAGAAGCAGGAGACAAGACCCCGCTCGTCACGCTGGCGGAACTGGCACCGGCCCGGGCGCGGCTCGAAGCGGCGATCGGCGCGTCGCAGGCGCCCCGAACCCGCCGCAGGCGGCTGGTCTGGGGCGGGGCCGGCGTGATCGGGCTCGCCGCCGCCATCACCGCGGTGATCGCGATCGCGCCCGTCGACGAGGTCGCGCCGCAGGCGGTGGCCGATCCCGTGCGGGTGCTGACCGAGGCCGCCGCCGCGGCGTTGCTCGCGCCCGATGTGGAACCACGTCCCGACCAGTTGATCTACACCAAGACGCAGAACCCCGACAGCGTGCGGGAGTCCTGGCTTTCGGTCGACGGCGAGCACGACGGGCTCATCAAGCAGTCACAAGGCGACTTCCCGCTGCCGGGTTGCATCAACGGGAAGGCTCAGGTGATCAAGGGCGACGAGCCGATACCCGGGCTGTTCGAGGCCTGCAAGCCGTCACCCTCCTACCTGCGAGACCTGCCCACCGACCCCGACGCGATGCTCGCTTATCTGCTGAAGAACCACAGCGGGGCCGAAGGCGACGTCAACGCACTCGGCAAGGACGTCGCGTCGCTCGCCAACGAGCGGTACCTGCGCCCTGCTGCCCGCGCCGCGCTGTTCCGCGCCGCGGCCAAGGTGCCGGGCTTGTCGGTGGTGGAAAACGCGAAGGACGGGATGGGCAGGCTGGGTATCGGTATCACCTGGCCCACCCCGCACGGATCTTCGAAGGACGCCAAGCCGATGATACTGGTCTTCGACCCGAAAACCGGGATGTACCTGGGGAGCCGGAACACCGCGGTGGTCACCAGGGCGATCGTGGACAGGATCGGAGACCACCCCTGACCGGGTGACGACGGCGCCGCGAAGCCCTGACTAGAATTCGTGCCGGTTGGCAAGATTTCGCCGGAAGGGGTTGCCGGATGGGGGCTCGGGGGCCGTACGCGCCGGGGGTCGCGCGGCGGGAAGAACTCATCCGGGCGGCGCTGCAGGTCTTTGCGACCAAGGGATACGAAGCCGTTTCGCTGCGGGAACTCGCGGCACAGGTCGGGATTTCGCATACCGGGCTCCGCCATCACTTCGCCTCGAAAGAGGAGTTGCTGATGGCGGTGCTCCGGTATCGCGACGAGCAGGCGCTCGAGCCCGAAAAGGCCGAGGGCGTCACCGGGATGGACTGGCTGCGTGCGAGCGAACAGGTGGTCGCGCACAACGTCCGCCAGCCACATCTGGTGCAGCTCTTCGCGACCCTGTCGACGGCCGCGAGTGAACCGTCGCATCCCGCGCACGCGTATTTCGTCGACCGGTACGCCAAGGGCAGGGAAATCGCGGCGAAACACGTGCGTGCCGCGCAGGAAGCCGGCCGGATCGGCGCCGACGTCGATCCGGAACTGGTCTCGCAGCTGTTCTTGGCGACCATGGACGGCCTGCAGATCCAATGGCTGCTGGATCCGGAGGCCGTCGACATGACAGCGGCCTATGGGCAGTTCCTGTCGCGGTTCATCGAGGCGCTTTCCGCGACCGTGTCTTCTTAAGCCGTCTCTCTTAGGCTTGTCTTAGCGTCCGGTGAAAGTCGCTTTACCCGGTCCGTCGGCGAGGAATGACTTCACCGCGCCGCGCAGGTCCTCGGTGTCGAACAAGTCCGCGGCGATCGTGGTGATGTGCGCGTTGGCCTCCGCCACGCCGCCGTGTTCGTAGTGCTCGAGCACCTTCTTCGTGGCGGCGTGCGCCTTGGTCGGCCCGGCGGCCAAGTCCTCGGTGAACGCGCGGCACGCGGCGTCGAAGTCTTCCGCGGGCAGCACGCGGTTGACCACGTTCCAGCGCTCCAGCGTGTGCGCGTCATAGGTCGCGCCGGTCATCACGAACTCCTTGGCACGGCCGACACCGGCGCGCGCGGCGAGCCGCTGGGTGCCGCCCATGGTCGGCGTCAGGCCGACGA
This sequence comes from Amycolatopsis sp. NPDC059657, assembly GCF_042734395.1. Taxonomy (NCBI): domain Bacteria; kingdom Bacillati; phylum Actinomycetota; class Actinomycetes; order Pseudonocardiales; family Pseudonocardiaceae; genus Amycolatopsis; species Amycolatopsis sp. NPDC059657. Next base: position 38,796 of record NZ_JBHWEB010000030.1, read on the forward strand.
CCCGTTCCACCAGACCGAATTTCGCGCGCTCGGAAGCCAGGATGATGTCGCACGCGACGGCTACCTCGAACGCCCACGTCAGGCACAAGCCGTGCGCGGCGAAGACGGTCGGGAACTCCAACGCGGCGATCCGGTCCGGAATGGACAGCATCCGGTCGAACAGGACCTTCGCCTCGGCGGCACTGCTCTGCGCGTCGAAGAGCGACACGTCCACGCCACCGCTGACGATCTTGCCCTCGGCGCGGACGAGCAGCGCGCGCGGGCGGTCGTTCTCGAGCTCGCCGATCGCGTCGGCGAGCCGGTCCTGGAGCTCGGCGGTGTAGAGGTTCAGCGGGGGAGCGTCGATGGTCAGCACCGCGAGCCCGGCGCTTTCCCGTTCCACTTGAATCAAGGCGTCAATCCTGTTCCTCGGCGTCGACCAGCGTGTCCCAGTGTTGCTGGGCCTCCGGCCGCCAGTCGACGTGGGTCTTGTGGAACAGCTCGGCCGCCTTCAGCCCGCTCCAGTTCGACGGCAGCAGGTCCGACGGCAGCTGCGGATCCAGGAACGGGAAGCGGCGCCATTCGTGCACGAGCCTGGTCTGCGCGCGCAGCACCGCCTCGCCGCCCGCCGGGTTGAGGCCGGTGAACTTGTCGATGAAGTCCTCGTACCGGTCCTTGAGCTCGGTCAGGTCCCACGAGCGCGCGACCATGGTCTCCTGCTCGCCGACCTCGCCGTAGTGCGAGGTGAACGACATCGCCTGCGTGTCGAGGCCGAGGTCGTGCACGATCTGCTGCGCCTCACGCTGGCGCGTGACATCCGGGCTCACCCAGACCCCGGACACCGGGGAGCCGAATCCTGCCCAGGTCAGCCGGGTGCGCAGGCGATGGCGCAGGTCGCGCTTCGACTCGGGCACCGAGACGATCAGCATCAGCCAGCTGCCGTCCCAGCTGCGGGTCTCGTTGCCGAAGCCGTAGATCCGCTCCGCGCCCTCGGTCAGCAGGCGGCGCCCCGGCGGCGTCAGCGACCAGCGGACCCGGCGGCCGACGCGCTCGGAGACGACCCAGCCCTCGGCCGACGAGCGCGCGAGCGCCTGGCGCGCGGACTTCTCCTCGACCTCCAGCAGGCCGAGCACGTCCACCAGGATCGAGGTCCAGACCGGCTTGTCTCTGGGCAGGACGAATTCGCCGAGCACCGTCATCAGCAGGGAGCGCGCACTGGCGTGGCTCACCTCCCGGCGGCGGGAAACGGTCGGCCGCGGCGCGGCGCCCTTCTGCTCGGTCGTGCGCGACCGAGCCCCGACCATCGCGTCGGTGGCGGGCTCCGCCATCGCTCTCACCGCCTCACTGCTCACGGAACGTCAACCTGGTCAGCCTACCCAGGCCATCGATCGGGCGGGACAAGTCGGTCCGGAGTTTCGCCAAGTAACCGAAAAGGCACGCCCGAGGGGCGGGCGCGAGTTTCGTCCCGATGAACGGAAGCGGGACATTTTGCCCCGTTGCCGCCCGAGGGCAAGAAAGCAGTTGTCACGGAGCGTTTTCTGGGGTCCGCCAACTAGGTGAAGAACGCCTTTGCGGGTGCCACTACACTTGCCGGGCTTTCTAGGGTGAGGATCTTCGGATCGGGGCAGCGGTAAGGTGGTCGCCTCGCACGTGGATTTTCGCCGATACCTGAGGCGGGGAAGAGCGGCTGTGACGACTTATGCAGGGGCGGCGCGGCGATGGACTTGGGCCGGGTATCTCGTCACCGGTTTCGCGGTCATCGCCGCTTACTACGTGACCGTCATTTCTTCCGCTCCGCAACTATTACGGGTCGTGCTCTACTGCTCGGTGACCGTCTCGGCGTTCGTCGCCGTGTTCTACGGGTGCGTCCGTAACCGGCCGGCGGCCAAGCTCCCGTGGGTACTGCTCGGGCTGGGCCAGATCGTTTACGCGACCGCCGACACGAGTTTCTACGTCGCGCACTACATCGTCGGCAACCTCGATTTCCCCGCGCTGGCCGACGTCTTCTATCTGGGGCATTATCCGCTCGTGGTGGCCGGCCTGGTCGTGCTGATCCGCTCGCGCACCCCCGGCTGGGACCTGCCCGCCGTGCTCGACGCCGCGATGCTCGCCGTCGTCGGCGGGATGCTGTCGTGGCTCTACCTCATCGCGCCGCAGGCGACCAGCGCCGCGCCGATGCTGGTCAAGGTGGCCTCGGTCGGCTATCCGATGATGGACCTCGCCATGTTCGCCGTGGCGTTGCGGCTGGTACTCGGCCAAGGCCGCCGCCCGGTCGCTTTTTCGCTGCTGTCGCTGAGTTTGCTGTCGTTCGTCGTGGCCGACACCGTCTACGTGGTGCAGCAGGTGAACGGCACTTATTCGGCAGGCAATTTCCTCGACGCGATTTGGCTTTCCGGGAACCTGCTGCTCGGCGCGTCCGCATTGCACCCGACCATGGGCAAGGTCGCCGAAACCGTGCCGTTCGGCGCGCCGGTGCCCGGTCCGTGGCGCATCGCCGCGTTGTGCACGGCCGTTCTCATCGCGCCGGCGACCGTGCTCATTGAGAACGCCCGCGGTGCGCATTCGGGTATTCCGGTGGTCGCTTGTGCTTGCGCGGTGTTGTTTTTGCTCACGATCGCGCGATTGGCGGGGCTTGTTTCCCAGCAACGCAAGCTCGCCATCACCGACGCGCTGACCGGGTTGCGCACGCGCCGTCACTTCGAAGCGCAAATGGTCCCCGAACTCGCCAGGGCGCGCCGCGCCGGCGGTTCCGTCGCTGTGCTGATCGCGGACGTGGACCATTTCAAGTCCGTCAACGACCGCTACGGCCATCCCGTCGGCGACGAGGTGCTGATCGAAATCGGCAAGCGGCTGCGCGAGGCCATCCGGCCAGGCGACCACCTCGCCCGCTATGGCGGCGAGGAATTCGCGATCCTGATCCGCGACGCCGGTCCCGACGACCCGGCGGTGATCGCCGAGCGGCTGCGCCAGCAGGTCGCGGACCGCCCGATCGTCGTCTCCGGCGACGTGTGGATCGGCGCGACCATCTCGGTGGGCACCGCGAGTTATCCCCTGCACGGCAACACGCCCGGTGAGTTGTTCGGCGCCGCGGACCGCGCGCTCTACTCGGCCAAGGCGCAGGGCCGCGACCGCGTCGTGCTCGCGGACCTCAGCGGGCACCCGCCGGTCGACCAGCACACGGAGCGGTCGCTCACGCTCGATCTGGAGAAGGTCGCCGACGAGGTCGACGGCTGGCTGTCCAACCACGAGCACAGCAAGGTCGTCGGATATTGGTCCGGACTGGTCGCGACCGGGATGGGGCTCGCGCCCGAGGTCGCTGGCCGGGTGGAGCTGGCCGGGCGGCTGCACGACATCGGCAAGGTGCTCGTCCCGCAGGAGGTCTGGACCAAGGAGAAGCCGCTGACGGATGAGGAGTGGCTGCTCGTGCGGCAGCACCCCGAGTTCGGCTGCAGGCTGGCGAAAACCGTGGCCGGGCTCGGCGACGTCGCCGAGATCATCCGGCAGCACCACGAGCGCTTCGACGGGACGGGGTACCCGGGTGGGCTCGCCGGCGCGCACATCCGGATCGAGGCCCGCATCCTGGCGGTGTGCGACTCCTGGGCGGCGATGCTGGCCGATCGGCCGTATCAGAAGGCGCTGACCGAGGATGGCGCCGTGCGTGAGCTGCTCAGTGGCCGCGGCACGCAGTTCGATCCGGATGTGGTCGCGACATTCCTGACCTTGCACCGGCACCGCAGGCTGGGGCCGCTGCCCCTGCTCGACCCGGCTGGCAAGACGCCGGCCGGGCGAGCCTGAGCGGTAGTACTTGGCCTCGCTATTTGGCCTCGTCGGCGATCGTGTTCCAGAACTGCAGTTCGTAGTCCTGGAACAGGCGTGCGTACGTCCAGGCCTCGTCGGTCGCCTCGTTGCGGTCGATCCCGGCTTGGACGATGGTCGCGGCCTGCTCGTCCGCGCCGGGGATCGGCGCGCCGAAGAAGTCGAAGAAGCCGCACGCCTCGTCGTCGAAGCCGTAGTGCTCGCGCATCGCCTTCGCGATGGTCGCGCAGTAGGTGCCGAAGGCGGCGAAGTTCGCGTTGAGCGCGACGACGACGTCGGCGGGCTTGCCATTGAGCGCCATCCACGCCATGAACGACGGGTACGCCTGGCAACCCGCCAGCGGGCGGTACTCGCTCAGCGCCTGGTCGTCGAGGCCGGTCACGGCGGCCAGTGCCTTCAGTTTCTCGAGCGCGAGCCCTTCGCCCGCGCCGAGCCCCGCGAAGAACTCCCGCGCGCCCGGCTCGCTCGCCCGCGCCGCCAGGTGCAGGAAACTACGCTGGTCACTGGGCACGATGCGGCTTTCCTCGGCCGCGATCAGCCGGAACACCGAGCGCGGCGCCTTGCCGCTCGCGATCAGGTCGACCAGGCGGTTTTCACTCTCCTTCGGAGCCAACTCTTGGTGGACTGCGTCAAGCAACTCACGAGCCGAAGCGGCCATGGATCTACCGTTCCCCTTTGCCGGTCGGTGACCGTTCGCTGACGGTCGGTACCCGACGAGCCTAGCGAAGCCGCTCGCGGACCTCCATGAGCGCGAAGCCGAGAAGGTTCAGGCCGAGCCACTGGTTCGGGTCGGCGGCGCGTTCGTCGTCCTCGGCGAGGCCGATGCCCCAGATCCGGTCGAGCGGCGATGCCTCGGCGAGTATTCGGTCGCCGGTGTTGACCAGGAATGTCTTGAGGTCGGCGTTCTGCCCGAATTTGGCCAGGTTCCCGGTCACGACGATTTCCTCGCGGTGCTTGGTCCAGCGCTGCTCGTCGAACCCGGTGATCTGGCGGCCGAGGGTCTTGGCTTCGTTCGGGTGGTTCACGTTCCTGATCCTGGCCGCGGTCGCGGGGTCGTCGAAGAGCATGGCTTTGGCGGCCATCATGTAGTGCTCGGCCGTCGGGTAAACGTGCCCGTCCACGGTGAACCCGGCGGGCCACCATTGGCTCAGGCAGGCCTTGGTGACGCCTTGTCCTTGGTGGCCCCAGAAGTACAGGAACTTGGGCTTCTTTTCGGGCATGGGACAGTGGTACCAGGCTTGGCGGGCCTGCCGCGCTGGATTTTCGGGCTTAGCATGGGGGATGTCGATCGACTTGTTCGCCGGGATCTATGTCCGTGACTACGAGGCGGCGAAGGCCTGGTACGTCCGCGTACTCGGTGCCGAGCCCGCGTTCTACCCGAATGACACAGAAGCCGTGTGGGAGATCGCCGAGCATCGGTACCTGTACATCCGGGTCAATCCCGAGCATGCCGGGCACGCTGTTCAGACGATCCTGGTCGACGATCTCGATGCTCGTGTCGGCGGGATCGCCGAGCGGGGGATCGAGCCGGCGAACCGGGAGGCCTATCCCAATGGCGTGCGCAAGGTGATGTACCACGATCCCGATGGCAACGAGATCGGGTTCGGCGGGATGCCCGAGTAGAGTCTGGGCCGAGTTCTCCAGCACGACGTCGGTCACTTGGCCTACTCCGCCATGACGGGGACGAGCGGCTCCCGCCTCTTCGTGTAGTCCCGTCGCGTGATCGCCGAAGTCCAGACCGTCTCGCCGTCGGCGCCCGTGCGAACCCGCCAGCGGCCGGAATGCTTGGCGCGGTGATGGCGGCGGCATTCGCAGTTGCCGTTCGTGTCGTCGGTGGGACCGCGGCGGTTCCAGGGACGCACGTGGTCGTAGTCGGTCTTGTGCGCGACCAGGTAGCACGCAGGGAAGGTGCAGGTGTTGTCGCGCAACTGGACGAATTCCTTGAGCGCCGCGCTGGGCCGGTATTTCTTCTCGGCCATCTTCTTGGGGTAGCCGCCGTCGTCGACGAGAACACCTGTCCAGACCGCATGCAGGCCGAAAGCGATCTCCCGCAACTGCTCGGCGGTGATGGCGCCGTAACCGCGGAGAGTCCCTGGCAGGTCGTCGAGTCCCAGGATGGTAGAGGCGTTGCCTGCGACGTAAACATGAGCGACTGTCTTGCTGGAGTACTTGCCCAGCAACAGGTCTCGCATGATGTCGGCGCGGAGTTCGTTCATCGAGCGGGAATCGCCGCCGCGTTTGTGGTCGCGGGCGATGGTGTCGATGCGGTCCTGGACGGCCAGGATGTTCTCGGCGGAGTCGTGCCAGAACTGCGTGGCCATCCCGTCGGGTTCGGTCCGTACCGAGATCCGGCGGCGTCCCTTGGCGATGGCGCGCCGTTTGGCTTCGCCTTCGGGGTCGATGCTGAGGATGGTCTTGCGCAGCAAGGACCAGAGCTGACCGGGGGACAGCTCGGACGCGTGGGGATGGATCGCCGCGTCCACCGCGCGGGCGTTCTTCTCGGTCAGGCCCGAGCAGGCGCGGTCGACGATGTCGGCGCGAAGCCAGTTGAGGCGACCGTCGGCCAGCGCGGCGAAGGACAGGGGATGCCGCGCCGCCAAGGAGCCTGCGAAAGCGATGTCCTTGCCGACGCGGGCGGAGGTCGTCTTGCGTTCCACGGTGATCAGGTCGACCGCCGCTTGGGTGTCGCCTAACGCTTCGACGAGTCCGTTGACCGTGCGGAGGTACGCGGCGTCGAGGGTGGCACGAGCGTTGTCGACCTCGTTCAAGAGGTCCATCCGCTGTGTGGCGGACAGTTTCTTGAGGTCCATCGTCAGGAAGATCGAGGGTGGCCGGTCCGCGTAAGCGGTCCCAGCTCTTCGTTCATCGTTCACATGTTCGAATGTAGAGACCTATACCTCTGTCCACCAGGACACGTTCGGGTGACTCACAACATCTCCGCAACGAAACGCGGCCCCGCTGGCCGGCCCAGCAAGCCATCGCAAGCCTGCGAAGGACGGCCAACTAAGCTCGTAACCCTCATGAGCGCCACACTCGTAGCGAAGGACCTCGCGGCCGGCCACGGCGATCGCGTCCTCTTCTCCGGTTTGAATCTCGTCGTCGCACCCGGCGATGTCGTCGGCCTGGTCGGCGTCAACGGCGCGGGCAAGTCGACCCTGCTCCGCACCCTCGGCGGCCTGATCCCGGCGGAGCAGGGGACCGTGCGGCTGAGCCCGCCCACCGCGACCGTCGGGCACCTCCCGCAGGAGCCGGAGCGGCGTGAAGGCGAGACCGTGCACGCCTTCCTGAGCCGGCGTACCGGGGTCACCTCGGCGCAGGCGGAGCTCGACGCGGCGACCGCAGCGCTGGCCGCCGAGACGGCGGGCTCCGACGACGCCTACGCGACCGCCTTCGACCGATGGCTCGCGCTCGGCGGCGCGGATCTCGACGACCGGATCGGCGAGGTCATCCACGAACTCGGGCTCGACGTGAGCCTCGACCAGCCGATGACGTCGCTGTCGGGCGGACAGGCCGCGCGTGCGGGCATGGCTTCGCTGCTGCTGAGCCGTTACGACCTCTTCCTGCTCGACGAGCCGACCAACGACCTCGACCTCGACGGGCTCGACCGGCTCGAGCGGTTCGTGAAGAACCTGCGCGCCGGGACCGTGCTGGTGAGCCACGACCGCGAGTTCCTCGCGCGCACGGTGACCAGGGTGGTCGAGCTGGATCTGGCTCAGCAGCAGGTCAATTCCTACGGCGGTGGCTACGAGGCCTACCTCGAGGAGCGAGAGGTCGCGCGCAGGCACGCGCGCGAGGAGTACGACGAGTTCGCCGACACCAAGGCCGCGCTCGAAGCCCGCGCGAGCATGCAGCGCGGCTGGATGGAGAAGGGCGTCAAGAACGCCAGGCGCAAGGCCACCGACAACGACAAGATCGGCCGCAAGTTCCGGTCGGAGGCCACCGAGAAGCAGGCGTCGAAGGCCCGCCAGACCGACCGCATGATCGAACGGCTCGACGTCGTCGACGAGCCGCGCAAGGAGTGGGAACTCCGGATGGAGATCGCGGCGGCGCCGAGGGCGGGCGCGGTCGTGGCGACGCTGCGCGGGGCCGTCGTCGACCGGGGCGAGTTCACGCTCGGCCCGGTGGATCTGCAGATCGACTGGGCGGACAAGGTCGCCATCACCGGCGCGAACGGCGCGGGCAAGTCGACGCTGCTGGCCGCGCTGCTCGGCCGGATCGAGCTGACCGCGGGCGAGGCCTCGCTCGGCTCCGGCGTCGTCGTCGGTGAGGTGGACCAGGCACGCAAGCTCTTCCTCGGTGATCAGCCGCTGGTCGACGCGTTCGCCGCCGAAGTGCCCGAGCTCGCGGACGCGGAGGTGCGCACGCTGCTGGCCAAGTTCGGCCTCAAGGCACACCACGTGCTGCGGCGCGCGGCGACGCTTTCGCCGGGCGAGCGGACCCGGGCCGCCTTGGCGTTGCTGCAGATCCGCGGTGTCAACCTGCTCGTGCTCGACGAGCCGACCAACCACCTGGACCTGCCGGCCATCGAGCAGCTCGAGTCCGCGCTCGCGAACTACCCCGGCACCCTGCTGCTGGTCACGCACGACCGCCGCATGCTGGAGGCTGTGGAGACCAACCGGCGCTTCGAGGTCGCCGACGGCAAGGTGGCCGAGCGCTAGGACATTCCCGCGAACGAGTAGTCCTCGAGCGGGAAACGCCCGGCTTCGCGGTGGGCGTTGGCCGTGGAGGACGGCCGGAGCAGGGTCGCTTCCCCGTGCGGGTTGAAGTAGTAGCTGTTGGCGGCGGAGCACTGGCCGAGTGCGAAGATCGAGTCGCCGACCTTCTCGCGCATCCGGCCGAGGAACTCGTCGTTGGCGTGCTGGGTGACCTCGAACTCCGTCGCGCCGCGGGCACGCATGGCGGTGAACAGCCGGTCCATGTGCCGCATCTGCGTCTCGATCGTGGTGAAATAGGACAGTCCCGAGTAGGAGTACGGGCTGTTGAGCGAGATGAAGTTCGGGAACCGCGGCACGGTGACGCCCTCGTAGGCCTGGAAACGGTTCTCCCGCCACCACTTCCCGAGGTCGCGGCCGCCACGGCCGATGATCTCGATCGCCGGGAAGTTCGCCTCCCACAGGTCGAACCCCGTGGCCAGCACCAGCACGTCGATGTCGCGGCGCTCGCCGTCGGCGGTGACGATGCCGGTTTCGTCGACGCGCGCGATGGACGTGGTCTCCAGGTGGACGTGATCGCGGGTGAAGGTGGGGTAGTAGTCGTTGGAGAACGTCGGCCGTTTGCAGCCGAACGAGTACCGCGGTGTCAGCTTGCGCCGCAACTCGGGGTCGCGGATCTGGCGGCGTAGATGCGCGCGGCACCAGCGCTCGCCGAGCCGGTTGGCCGCCGGGAGCTGCTTGTAGTGCAGCACTCCGGTCACCATCATCAGCTCGAGGATGGCGCTGCCGGCCCAGCGCGCGATGCGCTGGGTGAGCGGGACCGCCGCGAAGGCGCGCCGCAGCGCGGACGGGACCGCGAGGTCAGGTTTGGGGCTGACCCAGATCGGGGTCCGCTGGTACACCGTCATTTCGGCGGCCACCTTGGCGAGCTCGGGGATGAGCTGGACGGCCGTCGCGCCGGTGCCGATCACAGCGACGCGCTTGCCGGTGAGGTCGTAACCGTCGTCCCAGTCGGTGGTGTGGATGACCTTCCCGGCGAAGGTGCCGATCCCGTCGATGTCGGGTTTCTTGGGCTGGGAAAGGAAACCGGTCGCCGTGAGCAGGTACTTCGCGGTGACCGGCCCGCCGTCGCGGCGGGAGACCGTCCACTGGGCTCGGTCGGCGTCCCACACCGCCCCGGTCACCTCGGTGCCGAACCGCATATAGCGGCGCAGCCGGTACTTGTCGGCGACGTGCTCGGCGTAGCGCTTGAGTTCGCGGCCCGGCGCGAACAGGCGTGACCAGTCCGGGTTCGGCTCGAACGAGTAGGAGTAGGTGGCGGACGGGATGTCCACGGCCAGCCCGGGGTAGTGGTTGACGTGCCAGGTGCCGCCGAGGTCCGACTCGCGTTCGAGGATGAGCAGGTTGTCGTACCCGAGGCGGTTGAGCTGGATCGCGGCGCCCATCCCACCGAAACCCGCGCCGACGATGATCGCGTCGTACGTGCTCATGCTTGGTCCTTTCGCTGGGCGTCCTGGCTGAGGCGTGCGCGGTAGTCCGCGCGCTCGGGGCTGTCCGGGTGCAGCGCGCGATCACCCTTGGCCAGCTTGCGGAATGCGCCGAGTGCGGGCTCGGGCAGCAGCCCGGCGGCGGTCGCGAGCGCGCCGACGTAACCGGGCACGGCCACCTCGGCGGCGCGGGTGCGCACGGTGGCGACCACCGCGTCGGCGATGCGTCCCGGACTGACCTTGGGAATCGGCCGCATGTCCAGACCGGACGCCAGCGCGGTGTCCACGGCGGACGGCAGCACGGCGCTGACACTGACGCCGCGGTGCGCGTACTCGAGGCGGGTGGCGGCGGTCAGTCCGACGACGGCGAACTTGCTGGCGTTGTAGACCGCGAGTCCAGGCACCGGGAACTTCCCGGCCAGTGACGCGACGTTGACGATGTGCCCACGGCCGCGCTCGAGCATGCCGGGCAGCGCCAGCCGCATGCCGTGGATGACGCCGAAGACGTTGACCTCCATCATCGCCCTGTTCAGCTCGGCAGGGATGTCGAGGAAGCCACCGTTGGGCATGATCCCGGCGTTGTTGACCAGCACGCTCAGCGGGCCGTTCGCCGCTTCGGCCTCGGCGAGGAAGGCTGCGTACGAGTCAGGGTCCGTGACGTCGAGGTGATGCGCGGTGCCGCCGATGTCCGCGGCGGTGCGCTTGGCCGTTTCGGCGTCGAGGTCGCCGACGGACACGCGCGCGCCCCGCGCGGCCATGCGCTCGGCGGTCACCCGGCCGATGCCTTGTCCCGCACCGGTGATCGCCACGTGGGCGCCGGTGAGATCGATCGCCGGATATCGGGTCATGGCCGGGCTCCTTCGAAGGCCTGGTCGAGCAGTTCCGGTGCGGTACGAAGTGCGGTGGCGAGCACTTGTTCGCCGCGGCGGCCGTCCATGAAGTTCGCGCCCATCGCGTCGAGGTCGCGCTGGGACGGCTCGATCCGGATCACCCTGCTGCCCGCCGCGCGCAGCCTGCGCACCTCTTCGTCGAGCCTGCGGGTCATCGCGGCGCGCAACAGTCGCTCCGCACGGGAGAACCCGCGTGCCGGAGCGCCGTTCTCGCTGGACATCGGCGCGATCACGACGACCTCTTCGACGTCGTGCCCGAGCAGGAGGTCGGCTGAGGTGGGCGAAACGGTGCCGCCGTCGAGGAACGGCCGCCCGTCGATGGACACGGGCGGGAACCAGCCGGGGATGGCCCACGACGCCGCGATCGCCTCGCCGAGTGCGGCGCTCGGCGCTCCGGGCGACCCGAACGCGACGCGCCTGCCGGTCAGATCGGTGGCCACGCACCAGGTCGCGGGATGGGGGACCCAGCCGTCTTCGGTCGCCAGCGCTTCACCCAGGTCTCGCAGCCAGCCCGCGTCGCCGCGGCCGAGGGGGAGCAGTCCCGCGAGCCCGGCCGTCCGGTCGACCTCGCCGCGGCGCGCGGCGCGGATCAGCCCGGTCGCGGGCCAGCGCGGCGACGGCACGGGCGGGAAACGGCCCGGCGCCCGGCGCAGGTGCGCGGCGACGACAGGGTCGCCAGCCGAGCCCGTCAGCGCGCCCAGTATCGCCGAGGCCGGGATGCCGGAACCCAGCATGGCTACGGCTTCCGCGCCGGCGGAGGTGCCGATCAGCACGCGCGCGGCGCCGGGATCCCAGTCAGCCCGAGTGGCCAGCGCGTCCAGGACGGCGGCTGTCCACGCGAAGCCCAGCGTGCCGCCGCAGCCGATCACCAGAGCTCTGCTGGAATGGCGTGTCATTCTTGGAACCGTATGTCAGTTCTGCACCAAGGGCAATATGCTGGCGCCATGACGACAGGGACCCCGCTCAGCCGGGCTGAGCGGAAGAAACAGGAACTGCGGCGCGAGATCATCGAGACCGCGTTCGACTGTTTCGCCGAGCGCGGCTACCACGCGACCGGTATCGCCGACATCGCCGCGCGGCTCGGTGTCGGCCACGGGACCTTCTACCGGTACTTCGCGAACAAGCGCGACATCGTCGACCACGTCATCACCGACCTGGTGCAGACCGTCGTCGCGGCGCTGGCCGCCGACAACGCCCCCGAAGCGGTCAGCAGCCTGGCCGAGTACCGCGCGCAGACCGCGCGCATCGGCGACGCGCTGGGCCGGATCTTCGGCGGTGACCCCCGGCTCGCGCGCTTCCTCCTGCTCGAGGCCGCGGGCATCGACGCCGACATGCGCGAGCGCGTGCTGGATTTCTACGACGGCGCCGCTCAGTTGACCGCCGCGTATCTGCGGCACGGCGTCAAGGTCGGCTACCTGCGCGCGGACCTCGATGTCGACGGATCCGCGCGCGCGATCAACGGCATGATCCTCGCCGCGGTGCTCGCGAGCCTGCGTGATCCGGCGCCCGAGTCGCAGGCGCGCCTGAGCGCGGCGATCCGCCGTGTCATGTACGACGGGATCGCCGCGCGCGACTGACCTTAGGACGCCGAGTCCGCGTCCAGGTGGTACTGCTCCAGCACCGCCGTGGCCAGGTGGTGCCGTAGCAACGCCGCCTCGGCCATGGTCAGGCGGATGTCCGGGCCGTTCTCGACCCTTAACGTCAGGTGCGCTCCGCCGACGTCCTGGGTGACGCCGACGGCGATGGGGACCGAGCGCCCCGTGTCGGGCTCTCGTCCGTTCACGATCAGGGTGATGCTCCAAGGTCTTGGCTGTGCGCTGACGGTCATCTCCAGCTCCCGGGTCGATTACCTCCACCGTGAACGGGAGAACGTGACCCACGCCTCATGACGGGACTATCCGGTAACCAATGGGTCACGGTGACGAGCGTGACAATGGAGTAACGCTACGTCACTTGATCTCGTTTGGGTCCTGATTTGTGCACAGAGTGCAACGGTCATACCCATCTTTGGTCGTAAAGCACTAGCACGGCGGGGTGTGACGAGCTTCACTGGAAGGGAGCAGATCCAGAGAAACCGACTGAGGGGTGGAGATCGAAATGTCCGAGGTAGCGAAACCGGAATTGGTGCAGGCACTGTTCTGTTCACCGTTGCCGGTCACGGCCGATCTGCCGGTCGACAGCATCCGGGCCGAGATCGAGAGCATTCTCAAGGCGCAGGAGTCCAGCGGCTGCCTGTGCGACGTGGCGCAGGAAGCAGGCGATCATCCTGAGACTTATCTTGACCGGATCAGATGGTGCATCAGTTGTGTCCAGAAGGCCTACCCGCAAGTGGGGGCGGCCTGACGGGCGGCGAGAGGGGACCTGAACCGGCCCAGCACGGCCTAGGTCCCCTCCGCTGGTTCAGCCCTTGGTCGCGCCGCCGGTCAGGCCCTTGACGAACTGCTTCTGCAGCGCCAAGTAGAAGATCAGCACCGGAAGCGTGGCCAGGAACATCAGCGCGAACACGCTGCCGAGGTCCGCCTGGTACTGCCCGATGGACCGGTAGATACCCGTCGTCACCGTGGTGCCCTGCGAGGGCCCCAGGATGATCAGCGGGTCGATGAAGTCGTTCCAGATCCACACGCCGAGGAAGATGAGCACGCTCGCCGTCGCCGGCTTGAGCAGCGGGAACACGATCCGCCAGAACACCTGCATCCGGTTCGCGCCGTCGAGCAGGGCCGCCTCTTCCAGCTCCACCGGCACGCCGCGGATGAACCCGCTGAACACGAACACGCCGAATGGCACGTAGTAGCCGACGTTGAACAGCACCAGTCCTTGCAGCGTCGCCATCAGGTGTGTCGCCCGCAGCACGTCGGTGATCGGAATGAGGATGACCTGTGGCGGGATCATCAGCCCGGCCAGCAGGACCATCGTCAGCGCCTTCGTCCAGCGCTTCTGGGACCGGGCCAGGTAATGCCCGAGCATCGCCGAAAGCACGGTGAGCACCAGAATCGACAGCAGCGTCACCACGATGCTGTTCGTGAGGCTCACCCAGTACAGCCCGTCCGGCCTGGTCAGCACGGCGCTGATGTTCTTGAGCGTCGGCGGCAGCGGCAGCGCGGACGGCTCGGTCGAGATCAGGTCGCCGCGCTTGAAGACGTTGACGAGCACGTAATACAACGGGATGAAGAAGACCGCGCTGACGGCGATCGCCACCACCGGGCGGACCCAGGACCGCTTGTCGGTCGTCACAGCGCTCACAGGTCGACCTCCCGCCTGCGCAGGAACTGCAGCACGATCGTGGTCACGACCGCGACGATCGTCAGCATCACGACCGCCATCGCGGAGGCGTATCCGGCGTGGTTGGCGTCGAGTCCGGTCGCGAGCACGTTGAACGCGATCGTCGCCGTGGTGCCCGAGCCAGGTCCGCCGTTGGTGATGACCTTGACGTAGTCGTAGGTCTTGAACGCCGAAATCAGCATCACGACCGTGTTGATCGTCAGCGACGGCGCGAGCAGTGGCCAGGTGACCGCGCGGAACCGGCGCCACGGCCCGGCGCCGTCGATCTCCGCCGCTTCCAGAAGCTCCGTCGGCACGCCCTGCAGACCGGCCAGGTAGACGACCACGCAGAAGCCGAGCATCTGCCAGCAGACGATCGAAGCGACCGAATACAACGCGATGTCCGGGTCGGACAGCCAGCCCGGCGGATGGTCGACGCCGAGCGCGCGCAGTGCCTGGTTGATCGGGCCCTGGTCGTCGAGCAGCTTCTGCCAGATGATGCTGACCACGACCGAGCTCAGGATGACCGGTGTGAAGAACACCGTGCGCAAGGCGTTGTACAGCCAGCCTTTTTTGTCCAGCAGCAACGCGATGCCGAGGCCGAGCACGTTCGGCACGATGACCACGATCAGTGTGAGCACCGTCGTCACCCACAGCGCGGTGAGGAAGGTTTCGTCGCTGAACAGGTTCTTGTAGTTCTCCAGCCCCACGAACTTCGTGGGCGGGTTGAACGGGTTGTAGTTCGTCAGGCTGTAGCCGAAGCTGATCAGGATCGGCGCCATCACGAAGCAGAGATAGATCAGCACGCCGGGCGCGCCGAACGAGACGAAGTGCCATACCCGGGGCAGGATCGGCTTGCGCCTGCGACGGGTGGGCACCTTGCCACGGTCAGCACGCTCCGGCGTCGGAGCGGTCACGACATCTGTTGCCATTGTGGGTTATTTGGCCTTTGCCCATTCGGTGTCGAGGAAGGCGCACGCGTCCGCGACCGACTTGCGGCCGGTGATCACGTCCTGCGCGGCCTGGTAGACCTTGTCCTTCATGCCGGGCAGCAGGCCGTCGTCGGCCGTCTCCCACGAGAAGGCGTTCACGACCGCCTTCTGCTCGACGGCCTTGGTGTAGAGGTCGTAGCCCGCCTTGAAGACCGCGCCCGCGTCGGCGGGCGGGGTGTAGCCCTTGATCGCCGGGAACAGGCCGTCGGCCTTGACCGAGGTGTCGAGCTGGGTCTTGTCGAGCTGGAACGCCAGCGCGAACGTCCTGGCCGCTTCGAGGTTCGCGGACTTGGCGTTCACGATCATGCCGCCGCCGGTGTAGGCGGGCACCACGAGCTTGCCGTCCTCGCTGGGGAAGTTGAACACGCCGATCTCGAAGTCGTGCGGTTTGGAGTCGGCGGCCGAGGCGAACCAGTTGCCCATCGGGTACATCGCGCCCTCGCCCTTGAGGAAGGCGGCCTGGGTGTCGTCGTAGCTGCGCGAGACCTGGCTCTTGTCGATGTAGCCCTTGGCGACCAGGTCGGCGAACTTGCCGAACGCCTTCTGGAAGTCGGGGTCGGCGAACTTGACCTTGTCCGCGCGGCGCTGGGTGAGCCAGTCGGGGGTCTTGCCGTAGAGGTCGACGCTGACGAGCCCGTCGAGGATCATCGCCGACGGAAAACCTTCCTTGCCGCCGCCGATGACGAACGGCTTGCCGCCTTTGGCCTTCACCTTCTCGGCGGCCGCGACGAGCTCGGCCCAGGTGGTCGGCGTGGCGGTGATGCCTGCGTCGGCGAAGATCTTCTTGTTGTAGTAGATCGGCGGGATCGTCTGGGTGTTCGCCGGCAGCTGGTGGTGCCCGCCCTTGATCGGGTTGGCGTCGGGGAACTGGAACTCCTTGAGCTCCTCGGGCGTCCACGCGTAGAGCGCGCCCGACTCGGCGAAACCGGCCGAGTCGACGGCGATCGCGACGTCGGGGAACTGGCCAGAGGTCAGCAGCTGCTTGGCGTACCCGGTGCGGTCGGTGCTGGGCGCGACCAGCTTCTTGACCTTGATCTCGGGGTGCTTGTCGGTGACGCGCTTGATCGCGGCGTCCCAGTAAGCGGGCGTCAGGTTCGGCGATTCGAAGGTCAGGAACGAGATTTCCTTGGTGCCGCCGCCCGGGGTGCCGTTCGAGCCGGTGTCGCTGCCGACCGTGCACGCACTCGCGGCCAGGAGCATCGCCGCTCCCAGCGCCAGGGACCTTCTCATGATCAGCCGCCTCTCCACCACACTGCCTGAACCCCATGGATCTCGGTGACGCAAGTCACGAGACTGGGGCATTCGATCCGATGTTTAGACAACTGTCAAGCCTTTGGGGGTGTGAATGTCTCAGTGAAAGCATCCCTGAAAGCCTGTCGTGACCTAAATACATCCGATCTCTGCCTGCGCGATCTTATACGTCAGATACGATACAAGCGCACTAGCGCGCTCCCATGGTCGCCCTTCGGCAGGTCGATCGCTATCCCGTGCGAGAGCAGGACGGCGCCATGGTGGACGGTGCCGCTGCCGGAGTCGCGGTAGCGGGCGGTGGGGTCGAGGCCTTGCAGTCGGACGCGTCGTTCGGGCAGGTTGAAGTGTCCGGACTGGCGGTAGGCGAACACGACCGTTCGCGCGGGCGACACGTACTGGACGGCCGAGATTCCCGACGCGGACGGTGGCTGGAGCCGGTAGAGCGCGCCGTGCTGGACCGTTTCGCGGATCTCTTTGTAGAGCGCGATCTGCTCGCGGGCGAACGCGAGGTCGTCTTCGCTCCACTCGACGATGTTGCCGCCGATGCCGAGCACGCCGGCCATGGCGACGTGGAAGCGGAACGCCAGTGGCGTCGACCGGCCGGTGACGAAGTTCGGGTTGTCGGTGACCCAGGCCGACATCGCGCGCGCCGGGTAGACCTGGGTGTAGCCGTGCTGGATGCGCAGCCGGTCCAGCGCGTCGGTGTTGTCCGAGGTCCAGACCTGATCGGTGCGGGCGAGGATGCCCAGGTCGATCCGGCCGCCGCCGCCACTGCACGACTCGATGCGCAGGCCGGGGTGATCGGCGCGCAGCCGGTCCATGATCGAGTAGACGGCTTGGGAGTGCCCGGTCCACAGGCGATCCGGGTCTTCGTCGTCCGGCCAGCCCGCCTCGCTGAACGGACGGTTCATGTCCCACTTGAGGAAGTCGATGCCGTTGTCGCGGACGAGTGCGTCGAGCCAGCCGTGCGCCCACTCGGCGACGTCGTCGCGCGCGAAGTTGAGCACCAGCTGCCTGCGCAGTTCGGAACGCCGCCGATGCGGGTGGTGCAGCACCCAGTCGGGGTGCGCGCGGTAGAGGTCGCTGTCCGGGTTGACCATCTCGGGCTCGACCCAGAGGCCGAACTTCATGCCGAGGCGGTGCACCTCGCCGACGAGCGGGGCGAGCCCGTCGGGGAAGCGGTCGCGGTTGACCACCCAGTCGCCGAGGCCCGCGTTGTCACTCGTGCGGCTGCCGAACCAGCCGTCGTCCATGACGAACAGCTCGACGCCGAGGCTCGCGGCGTGCGCGGCGAGTTTGCGCTGCCCCGCCTCGTTGACGTCGAAAGCCGTTGCCTCCCAGGAGTTGTAGAGCACGGGACGCAGTTCGTCGGCGTGGGGGAGCACGTGCGCGAGCGTGTAGTCATGCCAGGCGCGGCTGGCGCCACCGAAGCCGTTTTCGGAGAACGCGCCCGCGAAAACGGGGGTGGTCAGCACCGAGCCTTGGCTGAGCCGATGCGTGACGCCGTCTTGGCCGAACCCGCCGGTCACCGTGACACGGCCGTCGATGCTCCTGGTGGTGGTGATGCGCCAGGAACCACTCCACGCGAGCGCGGCGCTCCAGACCTCACCGTGCGTCTCGGACGCGTCGCCCGCGTCGAGCATGACCCAGGGATTGGCGTGGTGACTGGTGATCCCGCGCCTGCTGGCGAACACCGTCTCGCCTTCGGCGACGGATTCGCGGCGCAGCTGGCTTTCCGCTGCCCAGCGTCCGACCACATGGGACAGCCGATAGTCCGCGCGCTCCGGCAGCACCCAGGCGGCGGAGTCGGCGCGCAGCACCTCGACGGGCTCGCCGTCGTTGGCGAGTTCGACCCAGCGCTCCAGCACGTCGCCGCGGACGCGGTAGTGCAGATCGATCCTCAGTGGATAGTGGCGGTCGCGGAAGCCGATCCGGAGCGTGTCGCCGCCGATCTCGTGGCCGGTGTGCGCCCATTCGAGCGCGCGGGTCCCGTCGGCGAAGCGGACCTGCAGCGAGGGCGTCCAGTAACGGGTGCCGCCGTCGACGGCCAGCTCTTCGCGGCCTTCGTCGGGGTCGTTGAAGCCGTCCCACCACGCGGTGCTCGGCCTGGTCACGTCCGCGACCTGCTCGGTCGTGAGCGACGGGCCCCAGTAGACGTGCCGGGGCGCGTCCTCGTCGGTGAGCTGGAGCGCGTACGTCCAGGTGGCGGTCTGCAGGACCCAGAGACGGGACTTCTCGTCGAAGGCGATCACGAGCGTCATCTTGGCCTCGGGCTTCGGATTCAGCCAGGGGACCGGTTAGCGGGACGGTGATCGCGGTCGCACTGCTTGACCGTTGTTGTTAGGTTTGCATAGCCTAAGTCCGTGGGTGTGAAAATGCCGGATGGCGGCGTACGAGGAGAGTTCGTGTCGGTCTACGAGGATGAGTCTTTCAGCGCTTCGATTGATCCTCTCCCGCTCGTGGTGAAGCTCGCCAGGGCCGGACTGTTCGACGACTACGTGGTCTACGAAAGCGGCGGCCGCTGGACCGTCGCCGGCGGCGCGCTGGCGACCGTCTCGCTCGACGCGAAGCAGGTCAAGACCCAGCTCGCGGGCGAAGACGAGACCGCGCGGGCTTGGACGGGCTCGCCGGCCGACGCGTTGCGCCACGCGCTCGACGCACTGCCGATCCAGGGCTGGAACGCCTACGGCTGGCTGGGTTTCGACTTCGCAGGGCTGATCGCCTCGCTGGTCTCGCGCGGCGCCGAAGCGCCCAGCGGTGAGTTGGCCAGGCTGATCGTGCCGCGCACCGAGGTCCGCGTCGACGAGCGCGGCGTGGTCGTCCGCGGTGTCGACGAGGCCGAGCGGGCGCGTGTGCTGGAGCTGCTGCGCGAGCCGGTCGACCCGATCGTGCCGTCCGCGATCGGCGTCGACGTCCGCGCCGACGGCGAGGGCTACCGCGATCGTGTCGCGCAGGCGGTCAAGGAGATCCAGCTCGGGCAATACCAGAAGGTCATCCTGTCGCGGACGGTGCGGATCCCGTTCGAGGCGGACATGGTCGGCACCTACGAGGTCGGCCGCCGCGGCAACACCCCCGCGCGGTCGTTCCTGCTGCGGATGAACGGCACCCAGGCGGCGGGCTTCAGTCCCGAGGTGATCGTCACGGTCGACGCCGAAGGCCACGTGCTGACCCAGCCGCTGGCGGGCACCCGCGCGTTCGGGCGGGGCGTCGAGGCCGACGCGGCCGCGCGCAGCGAGCTCGAGTCGGACCCCAAGGAGGTCTTCGAGCACGCGGTCTCCGTGCGCGCCGCGCAGGAGGAGCTGCGCGGGGTGTGCCGGACCGGCACCGTCGGCGTCGACGACTTCATGGGCATCAAGGAACGCGGCAGTGTCCAGCACCTGGCTTCGCTCGTGACCGGCACCCTCGACGAGAAGCGAACCTCTTGGGACGCCTTGGAAGCCGTCTTCCCGGCGATCACGGCGTCCGGCATTCCGAAGCGTGAGTCGCTCGACGCGATCTTCCGTCTCGACGAGACCCGCCGCGGCCTCTACTCCGGCGCGGTCCTTTCGGCTTCGCACGACGGCGCGCTCGACGCGGCGCTCGTGTTGCGCGCGGTCTACCAGCAGGACGGCCAGGCATGGCTGCGTGCCGGTGCGGGCATCGTCACCGACTCGACGCCCGAGCGCGAGTTCGAGGAAACCTGCGAAAAGCTCTCCAGCGTGGCGCCGTTCGTGGTCCGCGCCGACTGAGCTTCTAGCGCGCGATAAAGCGGGCTTCATCCCCTCTGGGATGGGGCCCGCTTTTTTTGTGGTGCCCCCACGCCGGAGTGAGATCGAAATTGTACTAAGGTAGTGACACAATCAGGGGCTGGGAGGTGGATCGCTTGCAGTTCGAGGTGGACCGGGCCGGTGGCGTGCCGGTCTATGCCCAGCTGGCCAGGCAGGTGCGGGAAGCGCTGCGCCTCGGCTGGCTGAAGCCCGGCGACCGGCTGCCCACCGTGCGGGAGGTCGTGGCGTCGAGCCGGGTCAACCCGAACACCGTGCTCAAGGCCTACCGCCTGCTGGAATCCGAGGGACTGGTCGAGGGCCGCACGGGCGCGGGCACGTTCGTCAAGGCGTCGCTCGGGTCGGCCGCCCCCGAGGCGATGGCGCGGCTGCTGGTGCAGTGCACGCGCTGGGTCGCCGAGGCGCGGCAGGCCGGTATGGAAGACGACGACATCTACGCACTCGTCGGCGCGGTGCTCTCGGAGAAGGAAACGGAGCAGGACACGTGAAGACCAGCATCGTGGCAGACCAGCTGGCCGCCATCGAGGTCAGCGGCCTGAGCAAGCGCTATCGGCGGCGGAGCGCGTTGCGGGACTGCACGTTCAGCCTGCCCGCCGGGCAGGTCACCGCGCTGGCCGGATCGAACGGTGCGGGTAAGACAACTTTGCTGAGCATCGTCGCCGGGCTGCTCGTGCCGAGCGAGGGCCGGGTACTGATCGGCGGACGGCCGGTCGCCGGCGGCGATGACGGTGTCGCCTTCGTCGCGCAGCACAAGCCGCTGTACCGGCATTTCAGCGTCGCCGACATGCTGCGGCTGGGTAAGAACCTCAACCGCACCTGGGATCAGGCACGCGCGGAAGGGATCTTGGCGCGCTTCGGCATTTCGCTCGACCGGACGTGCGGACGGCTTTCCGGTGGCCAGCAGGCCCAGGTCGCGTTCGCGCTCGCGCTGGGGACGCGGCCGTCGGTGCTGCTGCTCGACGAGCCGCTGGCGAACGTCGATCCACCCGCCCGCCGCCTGCTGACCGAAGAACTGCTCACCGAGGTCGCCGAGACCGGGATGACCGTGGTGCTGTCGACACACGTGCTGACCGAACTCGGCGGCGTCGCCGATCACCTGGTGCTGCTGGAAAGCGGAAACCTGGTGCTGGCAGGCGAAATCGACGACCTGCTGGCCGAACACGCCCGCTACACCGGGCCGCGGTCGGACACGCCGCCGCCCGGCGAGGTCGTCGAGGCCAAGCACGCCGAGGACCAGTCCGTCTTCCTGATCCGGCACGGCGAGTACGACCAGGCCGGGCCGTGGATCACCAGGCCGACCACGCTGGAAGACCTCGTCGTCGCCCACCTCACCGCAGCCAAGGAGCGTTCCGCATGACCACGACCGAGACCCGCGTGGGTGGCGGACTTCGCGGCCTGCTGTGGCTGACCTGGCGTCAGCATCGCTGGTTCGTGCTCGGTTCGCTGGCCGCCACGCTCGCCGTGGTGGGTGTCGTCCTCTGGTTCGTGCCCGGTCTGGACCACCTCGCGTCGGTGATGACCTCGACACGATGCGACCAAGGCAGCATGCAGCCGCCGTGCGCGTTCGACGTCGCCGCGGACCGCGACTTCTACAACAAGTACGTGGACTTCCCGATGTGGTTCGTCCCGAGCGCCTTCGCGGGCGTGGTCGCGGCCTTCGTCGGTGCTCCGCTCGTGGCCCGCGAATACGACCAGCAGACGCATCCGCTGATCTGGTCCCAAGGCGTGACCCCGGTCCGCTGGCTGGTGGCGAAGGCGGGACTGCTGGCCGCGATGACCGGTGTCATCGCGATCGCGCTCGGCGCGCTGGCGAGCCTGCTGAGCTCCGCGCATCGCCGGATTCCCGAGTTCGTCCAGGTGCACAGCCAGTGGGAGACACCGTATTTCGAGGCGTCGGTGCCGACGGTGCTCGGCTACACTCTTCGGGCTCGCGCTCGGCATCGCGGCGGGCGCGTTGTTCCGGCGGACGCTGCCGGCCATGGCGATGACGCTCGTCGTGTTCGTCGGGGTCCGGCTGGCCGTCTCCAAGATCCGGGAGTACTTCCTGCCCCCGCTCCGGCTCGTGCAGCCGTTTTCGGAAGCGGCGACCATCAAGTCACCGCCCGGTTGGGGCCCGCAGGCCAACGCCATCTACACCGGTTTCGTCGACGCCTCGGGCACCAAGCTCGGCTGGGTCGAGAAGTGTGCTGAGGCAGGGAACTGGGACGCGCGCGTCGCCTGTCTGCGCAAGAACGGGGCGACCGATTTCCTGCACGAGTGGCAGCCCGCCGAGCGGGTGCCGACGTTCCAGCTGATCGAGACCGGCATCTTCGTGCTGCTGGCCGTGCTCGGTTTCGTCATCGCCTGGTGGCTGGTCCGCCGCCGTACCAGCCTTTAAGAAGCCTTGGTACGGAAGCGCCAGAGGATCCAGGCGAGGTAGACGCCGCCGAACGCGCCGGTCATCGCGCCGACCGGCAGCAGCGTGTCACCCGCGACCCGCTGCGCGGCGAAGTCCGCGACCACGACGAGCAGGGCGCCCATCCAGGCCGCCGGGAGCAGGTTCGGCCCGGCGGCCTTGGTAAGCCGCTTCGCGAGCTGAGGCGCCACGAGCGCGACGAAGGCGATCGGCCCGGCGGCGGCCGTAGCGATGGCACAGGCCGCCGTGCCGACGATCAGCAGATACAGCCTGCTGCGTTCGATCGGGACACCCAGCGCCTGCGCCGCGTCGTCACCCATCTCCAGCATTTTCAGCCACCTGCCGCCCGCCAGCACCAGCGGCACGACGAGCACGAGCGCCCACAGCAGCGGGACGGCCTGGCCCCAGCCGCGGTTGTCGAGACTGCCGGTGATCCACACGGTCGCGCGGCCCGCTTCGTTGAGGCTCGCGGTGACCAGCAGGTAGAAGTTGATCGACTGCAGTATCGCGCTCACCCCGATGCCGACCAGCACCAGCCGGTAGCCGCGCACCCCTTGCTGCCACGCCAGCACGTACACCAGCAACGCGGTCAGCAGGCCGCCGACGACCGCGCCGAGCGAGATCGCGGCCGAGCTTCCTCCTAAAAGGACGATCACGGCGAGCGCGCCGGTCGCCGAGCCGTAGGTGAAGCCGACGATGTCCGGGCTGCCCAGTGGATTGCGGGACAGGCTCTGGAACACCGCGCCGGACAGGCCGAGCGCGATCCCGACACCCGCCGCGACCACCACACGGGGCAGGCGCAGGTCGAGCACGGCGAAGTTGGTCATGCGGCTGCCGTTGCCGAGCAACGTCCTGATCACGTCGAGCGGCGCCACCGAGATCGCGCCGGTGCCGAGCGTGAACACCACCATCAGCGCGAGCAGCACCAGCAGGAGCACGGAAGCCGTGAAGGCACGGGTTTTCACGAGCGCACCATCCGCGTCCGGCGAACCAGGTAGATGAACACCGGCGCGCCCAGCAGCGCCGTGACGACGCCGACGTCGAGTTCCTGTTTCGCGACCACCCGGCCGAGGATGTCGGCCGCCAGCAGCAGCGCGGGGGAGAGCACCATGCAGTAGGGCAGCATCCACCGCTGGTCGGGGCCGGTGAGCGCGCGCACGATATGCGGCACCGCCAGCCCGACGAACACCAGCGGCCCGACGGCCGCGGTCGCCGCGCCCGCCAGCAAGGTGATCGCGACCAATGTCAGCACCCGGGTGCGGCCGATGTTCGCGCCGAGCGCGCGGCCCGCGTCGTCGCCGAGCGCGATGGCGTTCAACGGGCGTGCCAGCGCCAGCGCGAGCACCAGTCCAGCCGCGAGGAACGGGGCGACACGGGCGATCGTCGCGCCGTCGGCCCGGTTGAGCGAACCGACCGTCCAAAAGCGCATCTGGTCGAGAGTCTTGCTGTCGAGCAGCATCGCGGTCTGGGTGACGCCGGTCAGCGCCGCCGTGATCGCGGTGCCCGCCAAGGCGAGGCGGACCGGGGACGCGCCGCTGCGGCCGCCGGTCGCGAGCGCGTACAGCACGATCCCGGCGAGCGCGGCGCCCGCGAACGCGAACCAGACGAACGCGCGCAGGTCCGTGATGCCGAGGACACTGACCGACAGCGCCGCGGCCGCGGCGGCACCGGCGTTGACGCCCAGAAGACCTGGATCGGCGAGCGGATTCCGGGTCAGCGCCTGCATCAACGCGCCCGCGGTACCGAGCGCCGCGCCGACGGCGAGGCCGATCAGCGTGCGCGGCACCCGCAGCTCCCACACGACGAAGTGGACGTCCGGTGTGGACTCGCCGAACAACGCCGAAACCACAGTGGACAGTGGAATGGAGCGGGCGCCGACCGCGACACTCACCAGCGCGATCAGGCCGAGCACGGCGACGGCGGCGACCAGCCCCGTGGCGCGCGCCCCGTCAGTCTTTTTCAAGCAGCTTCCCCAAAGCTTTCTTGCTGACCTTGCCCACGGTGGTCAGCGGGAACTCGTCGAGCACCTCGACGCGGTCAGGGAGCTTATACGCCGCGACCCCGCGAGCACGCAGGAACGTGGTGACGTCACGCAACGCCGGCGCTTCGCCCTTGACCACGAGGAACGCGCAGATCCGCTCACCCATGACCTCGTCGGCCATGCCGACCACCGCGGCGTCGTGCACCAGCGGGTGCGCGAGCAGGTGGTTCTCGAGTTCCTCGGCGGGGATCTTCTCGCCGCCGCGGTTGATCTGGTCCTTCACGCGGCCTTCGACGATCAGGTGCCCGGTCGGCAGCACACGCACGAGGTCGCCGGAACGGTAGAAGCCGTCTTCGGTGAACGCGCGTTTGTTGTGCTCCTCGGCGCGGTAGTAACCGCGCAGCGTGTACGGGCCGCGCGTGAGCAGTTCGCCTTCCGTGGCTTCGTTGCCGTCGGCGTCGAGGACGCGGACCTCGTCGGCGGGGGAGAGCGGCCTGCCCTGGGTGGTGACGATCAGCTCTTCGGGATCGTCGAGGCGCGTGTAGTTGAGCAGTCCCTCGGCCATGCCGAACACCTGCTGCAACTGGCAGCCGAGCGTCTCACGGACGCGGGCGGCGGGTTCGGCGGAGAACTTCGCGCCGCCGACCTGCAGAAGCTCCAAAGTGGACAGATCGTTGTCGCTCCACTCCGCGTTCTCCATCCACAGCAACGCGAGTGGCGGGACGACGGCGGTGACCGTGACGCGTTCGGTCTCGATGAGCTCGAACACCACGTCCGGGCTCGGGTTCGGCGCGAGCACGACCGTTCCGCCCGCCGCGAACGTGCCGAGAATCCCCGGGCAGGCGAACGCGAAGTTGTGCGCGGCCGGCAACGCGACGAGGTACACGGTCTCCGAGTCGAGACCGCACACCTCCGCGCTCGCGCGCGCGTTGTAGAGGTAGTCGTCGTGCGTGCGCGGGATCAGCTTCGGCGTGCCGGTCGTGCCGCCGGAGAGCAGGAACAACGCCACCTCGCCCGCGTCCGGCGCGTCCAGCGGAACCGGCGCGGCGTCGGGAAGAGCGGTGAACTCGGCGGGATCGCCGGACACGAAAACATGGCGCAGCCCCGGAACCGCCTTGACGACCGTGCGCGCCAGCGAGCGGTAGTCGAAGGTGTCGTCCTCGTCGGCGATGACATAGGCGGTCGCGGCGCTGAGCTCGCACAGCGGCACGATCTCGCTCTCGCGGTGCGCGGGCAGCGCGAGCACCGGCGGCGCGCCGACGCGGAGCAACGCGAAGATCGTCACGACGAAGTCGTCGACATTGGGCATCTGCACGACGACCCGGTCGCCCCGGGCGATACCGGCGGCGGCGAAGCCCGCTGCGACGCGGTCCGCGCGCGCGTCGAGTTCGGCGTAGGTCCAGCGGGTGCCGGTCGGGCCGACGAGTGCGGTCCGTGACGGGTGGTTTTGTGCCCCTTCTCGCAGGAGGACGTCGAGCGGCTGCCCGGCCCAGTACCCTTCGGCGCGGTACTTTCCGGCCAGTTCCTGCGGCCAGGGCGTGCACCCGTCCAGCATCTCGGCTCCTCGTTCCGGGGGATGAACTTAGGTTAGGCTAGCCGACGTATTCGGATGCTCACGAGGGGACGACGGACTTGCGGCTCGGGGAACTGGTCATCGATATCGAGCCACTGCGCCGAAGTGGCGCGTTCCGGCGGGTCTTCGCCGCGCAGACGCTGAGCGTGCTCGGGGCGAGCCTGACGAACGTCGGGGTGAACCTGCAGGTCTATCACCTGACGAAGTCCTCGCTGCAGGTCGGCTTGGTGAGCCTGACGTTCGGCATCGCGCTGCTCGTCGGCCTGGTCGTCGGCGGCGTGGTCGCGGACCGGACCGATCGGCGGAAGGTGATCCTCGGCAGCCGCCTGCTCGCCGCGCTCGTGCTCGCGGGCTTCTCGGTCAACGCCGCGCTGCCGTCGCCGTCGCTGGCCTTCGTCTATCTCGCCGCCGTGCTCGCGGGCGTGGTGTTCGGCATCGGCGGTTCCGCGCTGATGGCCGCCATCCCGGCGATCTCCGGCCCGAAGCTGCTCGCGGCGGCGGGCGCGCTGATCACGGTCACCAGCCAGTTCGGCGCGATGGTCGGCCCGGCGCTCGCCGGCGTGATCGCGGCAGGGCCCGGTATCGCGGCCTGCTTCGCCGCCGACGCGCTCGGGTACCTGCTCAGCGTCGTGCTGCTGTGGTTCATCCCCGCATTGCCGCCGGGCGAGCACGTCGACACCCAGCAGCACCCGATCAAGTCGATGCTCGAAGGCTTCAAGTTCGTCAAGGGCAACCAGGTCGTGCTCGGCCTGCTGCTGATCGACATGTGGGCGATGCTCTTCGCGATGCCGTACGCGTTGTTCCCGCAGATGGGCACCGACGTGTTCCATGGCGGCCCGACCGCCGTCGGGCTCCTCTACACCGCGCCCGCCGTCGGTGCCTTCCTCGGCGCGCTGACCAGTGGCTGGACCGGCCGGACCAAGCGGACCGGACGCGCGCTGATCGCGTCCGTGCTGCTCTGGGGCGTGGCGATCACCGGCTTCGGCCTCAGCGGGAACCTGTGGCTGGGCCTGGTGTTCCTCGCTTTGGCGGGCCTCGGCGACACGGTGTCGGAGATCCTGCGCCGCGCGCTGCTGCAGCACTACACACCCGACCACTTGCAGGGCCGGGTCGGTAGCCTTTGGCTGGCGCAGGCTACCGGTGGCTCCGCCGTCGGGAACGCCGAAGCCGGGCTGGCGGCCAAGCTGCTGGGCGGACCGGGTGCGATCGTCACCGGTGGCGTGGTGTGCGTGGCCGGGGTGGCGGCGATGGCGGTGTTCCTGCCGAAGCTGCGCGAAGCCAGCCTGCAGGCGCCGT
Source organism: Amycolatopsis sp. NPDC059657 (assembly GCF_042734395.1). Classification (NCBI taxonomy): domain Bacteria; kingdom Bacillati; phylum Actinomycetota; class Actinomycetes; order Pseudonocardiales; family Pseudonocardiaceae; genus Amycolatopsis; species Amycolatopsis sp. NPDC059657. The sequence goes on from NZ_JBHWEB010000030.1 coordinate 66,130, forward strand.
CCGCGGACGAAGTCAAGATTTAGGGAGCGGCACGTGCCTTTGGCCCAGGTCAACGGGATCGACCTCAAGTACTGGGACACCGGCGACGGCGAGCCGGTCGTCATGGTGATGGGGATGGCCGCCACCGGCCGGGTGTGGCAGCTGCACCAGGTACCCGCGCTGGTCGAGGCGGGCTACCGCGTCATCACCTTCGACAACCGGGGCGTCGGCGGCACGAGCGAGTGTCCTGACGGCTTCAAGATCGACGACCTCGTCGCCGACACGGCCGGGCTGATCGAGCATCTCGGCCTCGGGCCGTCACGGCTGGTCGGCACCTCGCTGGGCGCGCAGGTCGTGCAGGAACTCGCGCTGGCCAGGCCGGAGCTGGTCACCAGCGCGGTCATGCTGGCCACCCGAGGCCGGACCGACGCCATGCGCAAGGCCTCCCGCGCCGCCGAGAAGGAACTGCGCGCGAGCGGACTCAAGCTGCCTGCCAGGTATGAGGCCGTCGTCCGCGCGCAGCGCAATCTCTCGCCCGCCACACTCGCCGACGAGGCGAAGGTCCGCGACTGGCTCGACATGTTCGAGCTGTCGCCGGTCAACTGGACGCGGGGACTGCGCGCGCAGCTCGAACTCGACATGACCGAGAGCAGGCTGCCCGCGTACCGCGCGATCAGCGCGCCCACGCTGGTCATCGGGTTCGCCGACGACAATGTCCTGCCACCGTTCCTCGCGCGCGAGGTCGCCGACGCGATCCCGTCCGCGCGCTACCGCGAGCTCCCGGACTGCGGGCACTACGGCTATCTGGAGCGCCCGGAGGCCGTCAACGCGGCGCTGCTGGAGTTCTTCGCGCGATAGCGGCCTCGGTCACGTTTTTCCTCCCCCGGCGGGGGTCGACGCACCTGCTCTTCGCTGACTAAGGTAAGCCTGTCTAAAGTAAGGCTTGGCTAACTAACTGCGGGAGTTTTCGGTGACGAACCCGTTCGATGACGACAGCGGCCGGTTCCACGCGCTGGTCAACGACGAAGGCCAGTACTCGCTCTGGCCCGCGTTCGCGGAGGTCCCGGCCGGCTGGACCGTCGTGTTCGGCGAGGACAGCAGGCAGGCCTGCCTTGAGCACATCGAGGCGGCCTGGACCGACATGCGGCCACGCAGCCTCGTCCGAGCGACCGAGGGCGAGTGACCATGTTGCGCACACTGATGAGCGGCAAGATCCACCGTGCCACCGTGACCCAGGCGGACCTGCACTACGTCGGCTCGCTGACGATCGACGAAGACCTGATGGACGCCGCCGACATCGTCGAGGGCGAGATGGTGCACGTCGTCGACATCACCAACGGCGCCAGGCTGGTCACCTACGCGATCACCGGCGAGCGCGGCACCGGCGTGATCGGCATCAACGGGGCGGCCGCGCACCTGGTCAACCCGGGTGACCTGGTGATCATCATCGCCTACGGCCAGCTGTCCGACGCCGAGCGCGCCGAGTTCAAGCCGCGTGTGGTGCACGTCGACGCCGACAACCGGATCGTCAAGCTCGGCTCCGATCCGTCCGAGCCGGTGCCCGGCGCGGTCGATCAGTTCTCGGGGGCCGTCCATGCCGGCTGAGCCCGGCAAGTCCACGGTGGAAGACGTACTGCCGCTTTCGCCGACGCAGCAGGGCATGGTCTTCCATGCCCTGTTCGACGAGCAGGCGCCGGACGTCTACACCGGGCAGCTGACCCTGTCGCTGGACGGCCCGCTCGACGCCGCCCGGTTCCGCGCGGCCGCCGAGGCGCTGCTGCGGCGGCACGCGAACCTGCGCGCTGAGTTCCGCACACTGTCCTCGGGCAAGGTGACCCAGGTCGTCCGCCGCGAGGTCGCTTTGCCTTGGCGGGAAACGGATCTGTCCGACCGGCCGGACGAATTCGAGGCCCTGCTCGCCGAAGACCGGGCGCTGCGCTTCGACCTCGTGAAGCCGCCGTTGCTGCGGTTCACGCTGGTCAAGCTCGGCGACGAGCGACACCGGCTCGTGCTGTCGTCGCACCACCTGCTGTGGGACGGCTGGTCGGCGCCGATCCTGGTGCGTGAGCTGTTCACGTTGTACGCCACCGGTGGCGCGCCGCTGCCGAGGGTGCGGCCGTACCGCGACTACCTGAAGTGGCTGTCCGAACAGGACAGTGCGGCCGCCGAAAAGGCTTGGTCCGAAGCGCTTTCCGACCTCGACGGCCCGACGCTCGTCGGCCAGCCGCACCCGGAATCCGGCGTGCCCGAGCGGTTCACGACCACGCTCGACGCCGAGACGACCGCGAAGCTGACCTCACTCGCGCGCGAGCGCGGCCTGACCCCGAGCACTGTCCTGCAAGGACTGTGGGCACTGCTGCTGAGCGGCCTCACCGGGCGCACCGACGTCGTGCTCGGCGCGACCGTCTCCGGTCGCCCGCCCGGTCTCGCCGGGGTCGAGTCGATGGTCGGGTTGTTCATCAACACCCTCCCCGTGCGGGTCACCTTGCGCGCGGACGAGTCGCTCGAAGACCTTCTCAAGCGCCTGCAGCGCGAGCAGTCCGTGCTGCTGGATCACCAGCACGCCGGGCTCGCCGACATCCAGCGCGTCTCCGGGCACAGCACGCTGTTCGACACCCTGATCGTCTTCGAGAGCTACCCGCTCGACCTGAGCGAGATCGAGCAGGCGCTCGGCGCCGACGGCCCCCGGCTGACCGGGATCGACGTCCACGACGCCGCGCACTACCCGCTCTCGCTGACCGTCATCCCCGGTGAACGCCTGGGCTGGACGTTCGGTTACCAGCCCGCGGTCTTCGACGAGGCCGGGGTTTCCGGGATCGCCGACCGCCTCAAGCGGCTGGTCGAAGTGTTCACCGACGCGCCCGCGACACCGGTCGCCCGGATTTCGCCCGAGAACACCGCCGAGGCCGGTCCCATCGCCGCGGTGCCGCGGAACGTGCGCGCGCTCTTCGAAGCCCAGGTCGCGCGGACGCCCGACGCGACCGCGGTCGTCTTCGGCGACACGAAGCTGACCTACGCGGAACTCGACGCCCGCGCGAACCGCGTGGCGAGCGCGCTGGGCGCGGGCCCGGAAACCGTGGTGGCGCTGGCACTTCCGCGCTCCGCCGACTTCGCGATCGCGCTGATCGGCGTGCTCAAGTCGGGCGCGGCGTATCTGCCGATCGACATCTCCTACCCGGCCGAGCGCATCGACCTGATGCTCACCGACGCGAAGCCCGCGGTGGTGATCCGGGACCTCGGCCAGTTCGACGCCGAGCCCGGGCCGCTGCCGGACATCGCGCCGGAGCATCCCGCGTACGTCATCTTCACGTCCGGCTCGACCGGCCGCCCGAAGGCGGTCGTCGGCACCCAGCTGGCGCTGGCCAACCGGCTCACCTGGAGCCGGGACTTCCTGCCACGCCACGAGGTCCGCGTCGCGAAGAGCCCGCTGAGCTTCATCGACGGCACCACCGAACTGCTCGGCGGCCTGATCGCGGGCGAGACCGTGGTGATCGCCGACGCCGAGACCGCCGGTGACGTGCTCGCGCTGACCGAGCTGATCGACCGCGAGCGTGTCAACCTGGTGACGGTCGTGCCGAGCCTGCTGGCCGGGCTGGTCGAAGCCGAGGGCTCGTTCGCCTCGGTCGAAACCTGGGTGACCAGCGGCGAGGCCTTGACCGAAGAACTCGCGCGCAAGGTCGCCGAGCGGTGGCCGGACGCACGCCTGATCAACCTCTACGGCTGCTCCGAAGCCGCGGGTGACAGCCTCGCCGCCGACTCCGTGCTCATCGGGCATCCGGTCGCCAACACGACCGCCTACATCCTGGACGCGTTCCTGCGCCCGAGCGAGATCGGCGAGCTGTACCTGGCGGGTGCCGGGCTGGCCAGAGGCTACCTTGGCCAGCCGGGGCGGACCGCCGAGCGGTTCGTGGCGAACCCGTTCGGCACCGGAAGGCTTTACCGCACGGGTGACCTTGTCCGGCGGACTGAGCGAGGTTTGGAATTTCTCGGCCGCGCCGACCACCAGGTCAAGATCCGGGGCTTCCGTGTGGAGCCCGGCGAGGTCGAAGCCGCGCTGCGTGCGCTCGACGGCGTGAGCCGCGCGGTGGTCGTGCCGCGCGACGGCAAACTGGCCGCCTATGTCGTGGCGACCCGTGACGGCCTGGAGCTCAGGCGCGAGATGGCGCAGGCCGTACCGGGGCACCTGGTGCCCGCGGTGGTCGTGGTGCTCGGCGAGCTGCCGCTGACGCCGAGTGGCAAGGTCGACCGGACCGCGTTGCCAGCGCCCGACTTCGCCGAGCTGACCACGTCGGAAGGTCCGCGCGACGACCGCGAAAAGGTCCTTTGTGGACTTTTCGCGGAGGTGCTGGGCCTGGCGGAGGTCGGCATCCACGACAGTTTCTTCGAGCTGGGCGGCGACAGCGTGATCTCGGTCAGGCTGGTCGCCAGGGCCCGAGGCGCGGGTATCACCATCGCGCCCCGCGACGTGTTCGAGCACGAGACCGTCGCGGAACTGGCGCGCAACTCCGGGGATGTCGCGCCGCAGGCACGGGAGTTCACCCCGGGGAACACACCGCTCGTGTCATTGAGTCAAGAGCAGCTGGCGAAGGTTTCCGCGAGGTGGCAGGCGTAAATGAGTGAGTCACTAGTCGAAGAAGTGCTGCCGCTTTCCCCGCTGCAGCAAGGCTTCCTGTTCCACGCGCTGTATGACGCCGCCGGGACCGACGTCTACACGATGCAGTTCCATGTCTCGCTGGAAGGCGAGCTGGACACGGCACGGTTCAAAGCCGCGGCCGAGGCGTTGATCGACCGGCACGCGAACCTGCGCACCGGGTTCATGCACGAGGATCTCGACGACCCGGTGCAGGTCATCCTCAAGCGGGTCGACCTGCCATGGTCCGAAGTGGACCTGTCCGGATTGGACGAAGCCGTCCAGCAGGCCGAGCTGGAGCGTCTGTCCGAAGAGGACGTCGTCAAGCGGTTCGACCTGACCAGCCCGCCGCTGCTGCGGTTCACCATCGTCAAGCTGGCCGCGACCCAATGGCTGCTGATGATGTCGAACCATCACCTGCTGCTCGACGGCTGGTCCATCCCGCTGCTGGTCCGCGAGCTGCTCAAGCTCTACGGCGCGCAAGGCGAACTGCCGCCGGTGCGCCCGTACCGGAACTTCTTGGCGTGGCTTGTTTCCCGCGACCGTGACGTCGCCGCCGACGCCTGGCGCGCGGCACTCGACGGGGTCGTCGAGCCGACGCTGCTCGCCTCCGAGCGCGCGGCCCGCGAGCCGGTGAAGCCGGACATCGTCACGATGGAGCTGACCGAGGAGCTGACCCGATCGCTGCACCGCACCGCCGGTTCACGGCGGCTGACGGTCAACACCGTGGTCCAGGGCCTGTGGGCGCGGCTCGTCGGCGCGCTGACCGGGCAGGACGACGTCGTGTTCGGCGCGACCGTGTCCGGCCGTCCCGCCGATCTGCCGGACGTCGAGTCCATGATCGGCCTGTTCATCAACACCGTCCCGGTCCGCGTCCGGATGTACCCGGACGAGCCGCTGAGCAAGGCACTGCGCCGTCTGCAGGACGAGCAGTCGAAGCTCATCGAGTTCCACTACCTCGGCCTCGCCGAGATCCACCGCGCCGCGGGCACCGGGCACCTGTTCGACTCGCTGGTGGTCTTCGAGAACTACCCGCTCGACGTGGACGCGGTCACCGACGCGGCCGCCGGGACCGGGCTGAGCGTCAAGAAGTGGCACGCCAACGGCGCCACCCACTACCCGCTCACGCTGGCCGCCTTCGCCGAGCGCAAGTTCTCGGTGAACTTCGAGTTCCGGCCGGACGTGTTCGAGCGGCCGTTCGTCGAAGCGCTGGCCGAACGCCTGCGCGGACTGGTCGAGGACTTCACCGCCGACCCGGACCGTCAGGTCGCGGGCATGCGGATCCTCGGTGAGGGCGAGCGCGACTGGCTGCTGACCCAGGGCATCGGCGCGCACCTCGACCGCGACGAGCGCACGCTGCCGCGTGTGTTCGAGCAGCAGGCGATGTACACCCCGGACGCGATCGCGGTGGTCGGCGAGGACGAGAGCCTCACTTTCGCCGAGCTCAACGCCCGCGCGAACAAGCTCGCGCATCGCCTGATCGAGGCAGGCGCGGGACCGGAGAAGATCGTCGCCTTCGCGCTGCCGCCCGAGCCCGACGCCATCGTCGCGCTGCTGGGTGTGCTCAAGTCCGGCGCCGCGTACCTGCCGCTGGACCCGGCGTGGCCGGTCGACCGGATCGAGGGCATGCTCGCCGACGCCGAGCCGGTCGCGCTGCTGACCACCCGGACCTCGGCGCCCGAGGTGACCGGCGCTCCGGTGATCCTGCTGGACGAGCCGCTGGACTACCCGGCCGGCTCGCCCGACGTGGCGTTGTCGCCGGAACACCCGGCCTACGTCATCTACACCTCGGGCTCGACGGGCCGCCCGAAGGCGGTCATGGTGCCGCACCGCGCCATCGTCAACCTGCTGACCAGCCACAAGAACCAGCTGTTCGACCCGGCGGGCGGGCCGCTGCGGATCGGGCACGCGTGGCCGATCGTGTTCGACGCGTCCTGGCAGCCGATGCTGTGGATGTTCGCCGGGCACGAGCTGCACCTGGTGCCGGAGAAGACGCGCCGCGACCCGGACCTGCTGCGCCGGTTCCTGGCCGAGCACCGCATCGAGTTCATCGAGCTGTCGCCGTCGCTGCTGGGCGAGATCGTCACCGCCGAGGACTGGCGCGGCGATCTCAAGGTGCTCGCCGTCGGCGGCGAGGGCGTGCCGCCGCAGCTGTGGAAGTTCCTGCGCGAGCAGGAGGGGCTGGTCACGTACAACCTTTACGGCCCAACGGAAGCCACGGTCGACTCGGCCGCCTGCGCGGTCAGCTGGAGCGACAAGCCGTCGATCGGACGGCCGGTCGCGAACGCGTTCATGTACGTGCTCGACCGGCACCTCAACCCGGTGCCCGCCGGCGTGCCCGGTGAGCTCTACATCGGGGGTGCCGGACTCGCGCGCGGGTATCTGCGCAGGCCGAGGACGACCTCGAGCCGGTTCGTCGCGGACCCGTTCGCCGGTGAGCCCGGCGCGCGGATGTACCGCACCGGCGACATCGCCCGGTTCACACCCGAGGGTTTCGTCGATCTGCTCGGCCGGGTGGACGACCAGATCAAGATCCGCGGCTTCCGGATCGAACCGGGTGAGATCGAGAACGCGCTGCTGCGTCACGAGAAGGTCGAGCGCGCCGCGGTCGTCGTCCGCGAAGACACGCCTGGTGTGCGGCGGCTCGTCGCCTACCTGGTCGCGCCGGGCGCGGACCCGCGCCAGGTGCGGGCGTTCTCGTCGAAGTCGCTGCCGGACTACATGGTGCCGTCGGTGTGCGTGCTCGTCGACACGTTCCCGTTGACCCACAACGGAAAACTCGACATCAGCAAGCTGCCTGTGCCGGAGCTGCCGGTCGGCTCGCAGCCGCCGAGGACCGCGGCCGAGAAGGAGCTGGCCGAGGTGTTCGCCGAGGTGCTCGGGCTGAAGACGGTCGGTGTGCACGACGACTTCTTCGAGCTGGGCGGCGACAGCCTGCTGTCGATGCGGCTGATCGGCAAAGTACGTGGGCGCGGCATGGACCTCTCGCCGCATGACGTTTTCGAACGCCCGACCGTCGCCGAACTGGCTCTGAAAGGTGGCTCGCGGTGAGCGACGATTTGGCCGCACGCAAGCGGGAACTGCTCCGGCGCAGGCTGGCCGCGGCCGGGCTGTCGGGTAAGACCGAGCGCATCCCGCGCCGAGCCCAAGCGGAAGCGCCTCTCTCATTCGCGCAGGCCAGGATGTGGTTCCTGCAGGAGCTGGACCCGGACACCGCCGCGTACAACGTGTGCCTGTCCATCCGGCTGCGCGGGCCGCTGGACGTCTCCGCCTTGCGGACCGCTTTGCGCGGCCTGACCGAACGGCACGAGATCCTGCGCACCCGGTATCTGTCAACAGAGGACGGCCATCCGGCGCAGATCGTCGACGCTGAGTGGAACGGCGACCTGGAGTTCGCCGAGCGACCGGCCGAAGTGGACTCGGGCACGCCGTTCGACCTCGCGACCGATCACCCGATGCGGGTGCGGCTGGAGACCAAGTCGGCCGAAGAGCACGTGCTCGTGCTGACCGTGCACCACATCGCCTGGGACGGCGGCACGTTCAACGCGCTCTCGCGTGACCTCACCGCGCTGTACCGCCGCGCGCTCGGCGAAACGGTCGAACTCGAGCCGTTGCCGGTGCAATACGCCGACTATTCCGCGTGGCAGCGCGAGAAATGGACCGACGAGAAGCTCGCCGAGCACTACGGCTACTGGGAGCGCAAGCTCACGCCGACACCCGAGCCGCTGCCCATCCCGACCGACGGCCCGCGCCGCGCTCTGCCGGGGGAGCGCGGCGGGCGCCGTCACCACACGTTCGCGCCGGAGTCGACCGAGCTGATGCTCGCGTTCGGCAAGCGCGCGGGCGTCACCCCGTACATGGTGCTGCTCGCCGGGTTCTCGGCGCTGCTCGCGCGGTACACCGGCGTCGCCGACATCCCCGTCGGCGCGGCCACCATGAACCGCGACAACGCCGATCTCCAAGGCCTGATCGGCAACTTCGGCAACACGCTGGTCATGCGCACTGACCTGAGCGGTGACCCGACGTTCGCCGAGCTGGCCGAGCGGGTCGGCAAGCTCGCGTCCGAGGGCTTCGCGCATCAGGACATGCCGTTCGACCGGCTCGTCGAGCGGCTGCGGCCGGAGCGCCAGCAGGGCCGTTCGGTGCTGTTCGACGTCATGCTGCTGTTCTTGACCCAGGGGCTGCAGGGCCCGGAGCTGCCGGGGATCACGGCCGAGTGGGAGACGGTGCACAACGACACCACCCAGTTCGACCTGGCGCTGGAGGCGTTCCTGACCGACGGGTCGCTGCTCATCGAGGCGACCTATCGCGATGAGCTGTTCACCTCGGAGACCATCGAGCGGTTCTTGACCCAGCTCGAGGTCTTCATCGTCGCTGGAGCGTCCAATCCGGACAGTCCCATCGCGACACTTGATGTGCTGGCGCCCGCCGAACGCACGCAGATCTTGAGCGAGTGGAACGACACCGCCGCGCCGATGACGTCCGCGACACTGCTGGAGCTGGTCGAAGAGCAGGCGGCGGCGAACCCGGATTCGATCGCGGTCGAATCCGGCGACTCTCGGCTGACCTATGCGGAACTGAACTCGCGCGCGAACCAGCTCGCCCGCCGTTTGGTGGGCTTGGGTGTCGGGCCCGAGCGAACCGTCGGCATCCATCTCGAGCGGTCGCTGGACATGGTCGTCGCCCTGCTCGGGACGCTCAAATCCGGTGGTGCGTTCGTGCCGGTCGAGCCCGCGTGGCCGGAGTCCCGGATCGCCGAGGTCTGCGCGAGCGCCCGCGTGGTCACGGTCTTGAGCGCCGGTGACCTCGACGGGCTCGACGGCGACGACTCCAATCTGGACGTTCCGCTCGACCCGGAGAACCTCGCGTACGTCATCTACACCTCCGGCTCGACCGGCGTGCCCAAGGGCGCGATGATCCGGCACCGGGCCATCGCGCACCGGCTGCTGTGGCAGCGCGGGCTGCTCGGTTTCGGCGGCCAGTCCGACGCGTCGCTGTTCAAGGCGCCGCTCGGGTTCGACATCTCGATCAACGAGATCTTCCTGCCGCTGACCACCGGCGGCAGGCTCGTCATCGCCGAGCCCGGCGGCGAACGTGACACCGAATACCTCGCCGACACGATCGCGAAGCACAAGGTCACCTTCGTGTACCTGGTGTCGTCGATGCTGGATCTGTTGCTGCAGCTGGACGATTTCGCGGTGCGCGGCGGCTCGCTGCGCCACGTCTGGTGCGGTGGCGAGGTCTTGACGCCCGAGCTGTTCGCGCGGTTCCGCGCGATCGTCCCGGCCGTGATGTACCACGGCTACGGGCCCGCCGAGGCGACGATCGGCGTCAGTCATGTCGTCTACCGGACCGACGCGATCCGCAGCGTGGTGTCGATCGGCAAGCCGAACACCAACACCCGGCTGTACGTGCTCGACGAGCGGCTAAGGCCGGTTCCCGTTGGCGTGCACGGGGAGTTGTACGCGGGCGGTGTCTACTTGGGACGCGGCTACGTCAACGACCCGCGCCGCACGTCCGACCACTTCGTCGCCGACCCGTTCGGGCCGCCCGGCGAAAGGCTCTACCGCACGGGTGACCTGGCGCGCTGGCGGCCGGACGGCACGCTGGAGTTCCTCGGCCGCGCCGACAACCAGGTCAAGATCCGCGGTATGCGGGTCGAGCTGGAAGAGATCGAAGCGGTGCTGGAGCAGCACGACCTCGTCCGCCGCGCGGTCGTCGTGGTCCGCGAGGACGCGCCTGGCGTGAAGCGGCTCGTCGGATACTGCCTGGCCACCGACGCCGACCCGATCCGCGAGTGGGCCAAGGCACGGCTGCCGGAACACATGGTGCCGCAGGCGTTCGTGATGCTCACCGAGTTCCCGCTGATGCCTTCGGGCAAGGTGGACCGGTCCCGGCTGCCGGTCCCGGAGCCGGAGCGGCTCGCGGAGTCGCGGAAACCGGCGAACGAGCGCGAGGCTATCCTTTGTGGACTTTTCGCCGAGCTGCTCGGCCTTCCGGGCGCCGGAGTGGACGACGACTTCTTCCGGCTCGGGGGTGACAGCATCTTGTCCGTCCAGCTGGTCAGCCGGGCCCGCAAGGCCGGTGTCGCGCTCACCCCGCGTCAGGTATTCGAGAACCCGACACCCGCCGCGCTCGCGGAACTGGCCACCGCGCTGGCCACCCCGTCGGCGGACGACGTCGGGGTCGGCGAGCTTCCGCTGACCCCGGTCATGCGCTGGGCCGATGGCGCGGTCGGCGGTCTCAACCAGACTGTCCTGCTCGTCACCCCGGCCGAGCTGACCAAGGAAGACCTGGTCAACCGGGTGCAGACACTGCTCGACACCCACGACATGCTGCGTGCGCGGCTCGACGGCGAGCACTTGACGGTGCGCCCAGCCGGCGCGGTCAAGGCCGTGGACGTGCTCACCGAGAGCGGCGGGGAGTGGACCACCTCGCATGCGCTGGCCGCGCGGTCGCGTCTCGACCCGGCGGCCGGGCGCATGGTCGACCTGGTCTGGTTCCCGGAGACCGCGCGCTTGCTGTTCGTCGCGCATCACCTCGTTGTCGACTGGGTGTCGTGGTCGATACTGACCGCGGACCTCGCCGAGCCGTCACGCGACAAGCACGGGACCTCGTTCCGGCGCTGGACCCAGGCACTCACCGACAACGCGCGCACCCGGACCGCGGAACTCGACTTGTGGACCGGAATCCTTGGCGGCGAACGGGTTTCGCTGGCCGACCGGCCACTCGACCCGGCCCGCGACATCACCGCGACGCTGCGCAAGGCCGAGCTGGTGGTGAAGCCGGAACTCGCCGAGCCGCTGCTGACGAGCGTGCCCGAGGCCTTCTACGCGGGCGTGCACGAGGTGCTGCTCGCCGGCCTCGCGATGGCGTTCGGCCGCCCGGTCGTGGTCGGCATGGAAGGGCACGGCCGGGAGGAACAGATCGCGGACGGGCTCGACCTGTCGTCGACCGTCGGCTGGTTCACCAGCTTCTACCCGGTCCGGCTCGACGCCGGGGGAGCGCAGGCGGACGCGGCGCTCAAGCTGGTCAAGGAGCAGGTGCGCGAGGCGCCGGATCACGGCATCGGCTACGGCCTGCTGCGGCACCTCGACCCGGAGACCGCGGCCGTGCTCGGCGACCTCGCCGAGCCCGAGATCGTGTTCAACTACCTGGGCCGGGTGTCCGATTCGGACGGTAAGGCCTGGTCGGTCGCCCCGGAGGCGACGACGTTCCGGCTGCCGGCGGAGGACGACCGGCCGGTCGTCGCCGCGCTGGACATCGAGGCCGCCGCGGTCGCGGGCGGGCTCCACATCACCCTCGCCTGGCCGGACGAGCTGCTGGACAGCGCGGTCGTGGAGGACCTGATCGCCCGCTGGGAAACGGCTTTGCGCGAGCTCGCCGATCAGACCACTGGTGGGCACACGGCTTCCGACTTCACCTTCGGGGAACTGTCGCAGGCTGAGATCGACGAAATCGAAAACGGAGGATCGTGGTGACGCAAGCACAGCCGACGCAGGCACAGCCGACGGCGGAGGAGCTCCTGCGCGAGGTGACCGCCCTTCTTGGCGCGGAGGCGGCGTCACTGTCCGATCAGGACAGCCTGATCGAGTTCGGGCTCGACTCCATCCAGCTCATGCAGGTGGCGGGCAAGTGGCGTCGACGAGGCGTCAAGGTCAGCTTCGCGGAGCTGGCGAAGCGGCCGACTTTGGCCGACTGGCGCCAGATCCTGGCCGACGCGCCCGGTGTCGTCGCCGAGCCGGTCGCGGTCGAGGTCGACGAGGACGCGCCGTTCCCGCTCGCGCTCATGCAGCACGCGTACTGGATCGGGTGCGACGAGGAGAGCACGCTCGGCGCGGTCGCGGCGCACCTGTACGTCGAGTTCGACGGCGAGAACGTCGACCCGGAGCGGCTGGAACACGCCGTCGGCAAGCTCGTCGCGCGGCACGGCATGTTGCGCGCGCAGATCGGCGACGACGGCACGCAGCGCATCCTGCCCGCGCGCCGCCAGCCCGCGCTGATCGTCAACGACCTGCAGCACGAGGACGAACTCGAGGCGCTGCGCGAGAAGTCGTCGCACGCGCGTCTCGACGTTTCCGGCGGCGAGGTCTTCTCGATCCGGCTTTCGCGTCTGCCTGACGGCCGGACCAGGCTGCACGTCGACGTCGACATGCTCGCCGCCGACGCGATGAGCTACCGGATCCTGCTGTCCGACCTCGCCCGCTTCTACGCCGACCCGGCGCTGGAACTCGCGCCCATCGGCTACAGCTACCCGCGCTACCTCGCCGAGCGCGAGGTCACCCGCGCCGCCGATCAGGAGAAGGCCAAGGACTACTGGCAGCACCGGATTCCCGAGCTGCCGTCCGCACCGGACCTGCCGCTGGTGCCCGAGGGTGAGCGCGGCGACGCGAACCGCGTGACCCGGCGCCACCACTGGCTTTCGCCCGAGGACCGCGCGCGCCTGGGCGCCCGCGCGCACGAGCACGGCCTGACCCCGGCGATGGTGGTGGCCACGGCCTTCGCCGAGTCGATCGCGTCGTGGAGCGCGCAGCCGCGGTTCCTGCTCAACGTCCCGATGTTCGCCCGTGAGCCGATCCACCCCGAGGTGGACGCGCTGGTCGGCGACTTCACCGGCTCGGTGCTGCTCGACGTGGACTTCTCGGCCGAAGCGTCCTTTGTGGACCACGCTCGCGCACTGCAGGAGCGGATGCACGCCGACGCCGCGCACGCCGCGTACTCCGGCGTCGAGGTGCTGCGTGATCTCTCGCGGCACGAGGGCGAGCAGGTGCTCGCGCCGATCGTGTTCACCAGCGCGCTGAACCTGGGCGAGCTGTTCGACGAGACCGTGCGCGGCAGCTTCGGCGAGCCCGTGTGGATCATCTCGCAGGGCCCGCAGGTGCTGCTCGACGCACAGGTCACCGAGGTCAACGGCGGCCTGCTGATCAACTGGGATGTCCGCGAGGACGCCTTCCCCGCCGGGATGATCGACGAGATGTTCGCCGCCTTCCACGTCCTGGTGACCAGGCTCGGGCAGTCGGCCGAGGGCTGGGAGCTGTCCGTCGGCGGCGTGCTGCCGGTCGCGCAGGCCGAGGTCCGCGAGCGCGTCAACGCGACCGCGGGTGAGCGCAGCGGGCGTCTGCTGCAGGACGGCTTCTTCGAACTGGCCGCACGCACGCCTGACACGCCCGCGGTGTTGTGGGGCACCGACGGCACGCTGTCCTATGGCGAACTCGCCGAGCGCGCGCTTCGGGTCGCTGGTTCCTTGGTGGCCCAAGGGGTTCAGCCGGGCGACACCGTCGGCGTGAGCTTCCCCAAGGGGCCTGACCAGCTCGTCGCGGCACTCGGCGTGCTCGCCGCCGGTGCCGGTTACGTGCCGATCGGCGTCGACCAGCCACCCGCGCGCCGCGAGCGCATCGAGCGGATCGGCGGCCTCAAGCTGGTGCTGACCGAGGTGCCCGCCGACGCCGAGCCGCTGGCCGAGCCCGTCAGGGTCGACGAGGAGTCGATCGCGTACGTGCTGTTCACCTCCGGCTCGACCGGCGAGCCCAAGGGTGTCGAGGTCCCGCACCGCGCGGCCATGAACACCATCGACGACCTCAACGAGCGCTTCGAGATCGGCGCGGGCGATCGGTGTCTCGCGGTGTCCGCTTTGGACTTCGACCTTTCGGTGTACGACGTCTTTGGCCTGCTTTCCGCTGGGGGAGCGGTGGTTCTGGTGGAGGAGACGGACAAGCGCGAAGCACGCCGCTGGGCCGAACTGGCCGCCGCGCGCGGGGTCACGCTCGTCAACTGTGTGCCCGCGCTGCTGGACATGCTCTTGCTGTCGGCTCGCCCTGGTGAGCTTTCCGGGCTGCGCACGGTGCTGCTCGGCGGCGACTGGGTAGGCACCGACCTGCCGGGTCGCGTGGCCGCGCAGTCGCCGGAATGCCGGTTCGCCGGACTCGGCGGCACGACCGAAACCGCGATTCACTCGACCGTGTGCGAAGTGCGTGACGTGCCGCCGACATGGCGGTCGGTGCCCTACGGGACGCCGCTGCGCAACGTGCGCTGCCGGGTGGTCGACGTGCTCGGCCGCGACTGCCCCGACTGGGTCGGCGGCGAACTCTGGATCGGCGGCGACGGCGTGGCCGCCGGCTACCGGGGCGACCCGGAACGCACGGCCGACCGGTTCGTCGAGCACCAGGGCGCGCGCTGGTACCGCACCGGTGACCTCGCCCGCTACTGGCCGGACGGCACGCTCGAGTTCCTCGGCCGTCGCGATCACCAGGTCAAGGTGCGTGGTGTGCGCATCGAACTCGGCGAGGTCGAAGCGGCTCTGGCCCAGCACCCGGATGTGCGCCGTGGTGTGGCCGGGGTTTCGGGTAGTCAGCTCGTCGCGGCCGTCGCCGGTGACGTCGACGGCGAGCAGGTCCGCGAGTGGTCACGCGAGTTGCTGCCGCCGCACATGGTCCCGTCGCGGATCGTGGTGCTCGACGAGTTCCCGCTGACTTCCAACGGCAAGATCGACCGGCGCGCGGTCGCCCTTTCCTGGGCGGTGCAAACCGATTCTTACAGTGCGCCGAAAACCGCTTTGGAAAAGGTCGTCACCTCGATCTGGGCGGACGTGCTCGAAACCGAGCGTGTCGGTCTCGACGACGCGTTTTTCGCGCTGGGCGGCGATTCCGTGCTCGCCACGGTCATCATCGGCAGGCTGCGTGAGGCACTCGACACCGACGAGGTGTCGGTGCGCACCTTGTTCGCGACGCTCACACCAGGCGCGATGGCCGCCCGGTTGGCTTCCGACGACTCGGTTCCCGGTCGCCTGGAACAGGTCGCGGAGATCTACCTGGAGGTTGCGGAGCTTTCGGCCGAGGAACTCGAAAGTGAGCTTCTCGCCTGAGAGCGTGAAAGTCCGAAAAAATTGAAAAAGAAGGCGCCTGGCCTCGATCACGGGTGAAACTGAGCCCGTGATCGAGTTCCAGGCCGTGGTGTCGGCTCACCATTCCACGCCGTTCCCGCACTGGCCGGTCGCCGACCAGCCGCCCGATGACCTGATCGTGTTGTCCGGCAGGCTGGCGGAACTCGAAGTGGGCAAGGCGATGGCCGCCATCGCCGAGTACAACCGGCACGACATCGGCGTCTCGGACGCACTCAGCCTCCTGCGGAAGCTGTCCGGATCGGAGCGCGTGGTCGCCTCCGGCGGCCTGCGCGTGCGCGACACCGCGACCGGCGTCGCCATCGAGCCCGGCTGCTGCTGTGGCCTCGAGGACTGGCGCGACTGGCTCTACCTGGTCCGCGGCGCCGAACCCTGGCTCGGCCACGACCCCGAGCCCAAACTCGAGTTCGCCACGGGGGTCGCCCGCTTCTGGCCGGAAGGCGGCAGCAAGGACGCGACCCCGTCCGGCCGGCCCGTCGAGGTCCGGCTCGCGGAGCTGCCCGGCCGCCTCGCCGTGATCCGGCGCGACCTGCTCGATTTCCTCGGCCTGGTACGAAAATGGGCCGAGCCTTACGGCCCGGCCCTCGCCGCCGACCTGGTCGCCGCCCTCGACGACCACTTCCACGTCAGCGAACCCTTCGACTAGGTCGTGAGTGGTATTGGCGGTTGTTAGCGGGGAGTTCAACGACGGACGCTAGTGGGTGGGTGTGGGTGGGGGGGGTGAG
>NZ_JBHWEB010000030.1:82370-86882 GCF_042734395.1 Amycolatopsis sp. NPDC059657
GCGGCCCCCCCCCCCCCCCCACACCCCCCCCCCCCCCCCCCCTTGCTCTTGGTGGTTGTGGGTTGGCGGTTCCACACCCCCCCAACCCCCCCCACGACCCCTTAGCTGAGCTTCTGCATGGCCGAGTTCAGCTTCTCAAGCGAGCTGGGGATCCCCAGCAGTGTCGGCGCGCGCAGCTGCGAGATCGCCTCCATGTCGATGACCAGGTAGTTGTTCTTCTTGATCGCCGGCAGGTCCTTGACGAGCTGGTTGTCCTCGATCGCCTTGCGCAGGTCCGGCGTGGTGTAGGCGATGACGATCAGGTCGGCGCCGAGCTTGTCGTACTGCTCGGGGCTGAGCGACCCGGTCGGGCTGCCCGCGGTCTCCTTGGTCGCCGTCAGCGCGGACGGGCTCAGCTGCAGGCCCAGCTCTTCGACGAACTTCACGGCGAAGTCGTCCTTCGACGCGAGGGTGAAGATCTTGCCGGGGGTGTTGCCGACGGAGACGGTGAACGTCTTGCCCGCCGCCTTCGGGTTGTCGGTCTTGACCTTCGCGATCTGCGCGGTGGTGTCGGCGATGAGCTTGTCGGCGTCACTGACCTTGCCGAGCGCCTTGCCGACGACCTGGACGTGCTGCTGCCAGCTCTGGCCGCCCCACTCCTTCTCATAGCCGATGGTCGGCGCGATCTTGTTCAGGTTCTCGTAGACCTTGTCAAGACCGAACGCGGCGGTTGCCAGGATCAGGTCCGGGTTCAGCTTGCCGACCTGCTCGGGGTCGAGGCCCGCGCCGGTGTTGACGATCTTGGTCTTGGCCGGGTCGAGCTTGCCCTTGAGCCAGGTGGCGACGCCGTCGACCTGGGTCTGGCTGTCGGAGAAGAATCCGACCGGGGTCACCCCGAGCGCGAGCACCGCGTCCAGGTCGTCGGTGTAGCTGCCGACCACGACGATGCGCTCAGGCGCCTTCGTGACGGTGGTGCTGCCGAACTTGTGGGTGATCGTCACCGGGAAGGCACCCGGCTGGGCTGACGAAGACCCGGCGGCAGGCGTCGTCGGCTTGTCTTTGACGTCATCGACACTGCCACACGCGACGAGGGAAAGAGCGAGCACACCTGCGGTGAGCCCGGCCAGTAGACGGCGGGACATAGGGGACCTTTCGGGGGTTTTCTTACTGGTGGGACTTGAGGTACCCGCCCATGGCGGGGAAGAACGCCGTGGCGTCGTGCTCGATGCCGTCGTCGGTGCGGACCCGCTCGATCAGCAGGCCATGCTTGTCGCCGCGGCGCGCGTCGGCGCCCGCGACGATGACGATGCCCTTGCCCTCGCGGATGAAGATCCGGCCGGGCGTGCCGCCGTAGCGGCCTTCGGACACCGACGCGGCGGTGATCCGCACCCGCTGTCCTTTGTGGAACGTGTAGGCGTTCGGGTACGGGTCGGACTGCGCGCGGACGAGGCGCTCGATGTCCTCGGCAGGCCAGGTCCAGTCGATGCGGCTGTCCTCGAGCGAACGCTTGTGGAAGAAGCTCGCCTTGCTGCGGTCCTGTTTGGTCAGCACGGCCTTGCCAGAGGCGAGCAGGCCGAGCGACTCGGCGACGATCGGGCCGATCAGGTCGACCGTCTTGTGGAACAGGTCGGTCGTGGTGTCACGCGGGCCGACCGCGACCGAGCGCTGCAGCACGATATCGCCGGCGTCGAGTTCGTCGTCCATCATGTGGGCGGTCACGCCGACCTCGGGCTCGCCGTTGATCAGCGCCCAGATCAGCGGGGAGAAGCCCGCGTAGGCGGGCAGCAGCGAGTCGTGCACGTTGAGCGTGCCGAGGCGGGGGAGCGTGAAGATCTCCGGCGGCAGCCAGGTGCGCCAGTTGTTCGCGACGATCAGGTCGAGGTCGGCGGCACGGAGTTCGTCGAGCAGGTCGTCGGGCCGGTTGCGGAGCAGTACCGGGATGTCGTGCTCGGCGGCCAGGTCGGCGACGGAGTCGGACCAGATCTTCTCGTAGGCGTGGTCGCTGGCCTGGTGGGTCACGACCAGCGCGACCTCGTGCTCCGACTCGATGAGTGCCTGCAGGGTGCGGTGGCCCCAGGTCTGGTAACCGAACAGCGCGACCCGCATGGGTCTCCTCCTTGACGTCTGGGCTCGGCAAACCCCGCAAGTGAAGCAAGCCTAACCTAATCACGCAAGGCTTCCGTGCGGGATGAACGTCACCCTCGAATGCACTAGCTGAGGCTAGCCTAACTTAGGTTAGGGTTTCCTCTGACAACGTCTCTGCGAGGGGAATCAAATGCCACAAGCTCTGCCCGGTGACCACGTTCCTGTGTACGACGTCGTCGGTGTCGGCTTCGGTCCCTCCAACCTCGCGCTGGCGATCGCGCTGACCGAGCACAACGCGACCGCCGCGCAGCCGGTCACGGCGCACTTCCTGGAGAAGCAGGTCCGCTTCGGCTGGCACCGGGGGATGCTGATCGACACCGCGACCATGCAGGTGTCGTTCATGAAGGACCTGGTCACCATGCGCAATCCGACCAGCTCGTTCTCCTTCCTCGCCTACCTGCACGACAAGGACCGGCTGGTCGACTTCATCAACCACAAGAACCTGTTCCCGCTGCGGGTCGAGTTCCACGACTACTTCGAGTGGGCCGCCGCCAAGGTCGACGACCTGGTCTCGTACTCGTCCGAGGTGACCGAGGTGCACCCGGTCGTGGCCGACGGCGTCATCGAGTACTTCGACGTCCGCGCGGTCGTCAACGGCGAGGACAGCGAGTTCCGCGCGCGCAACCTGGTACTGGGGACCGGTTTGCGCCCGAACCTGCCCGAGGGCGTCACGCGGACCGACCGCGTCTGGCACAACCACGAGCTGCTGCACCGCGTCGACGAGCTGAAGTCCGCTTCCCGCTTCGTCGTGGTCGGCGCCGGCCAGAGCGCCGCCGAGGTCACCGCGCTGCTGCACGACAGGTTCCCGGAGGCCGAGATCTGCGGGGTCTTCTCCCGCTACGGCTACAGCCCGGCCGACGACAGCTCGTTCGCGAACCGCATCTTCGACCCCGAGGCAGTCGGGCATTTCTACGACGCGCCGGAGGAGGTCAAGGAGCGGCTGATGCGCTATCACGGCAGCACCAACTACTCCGCGGTCGACATCGAACTGATCGACGACCTGTACAAGCGCGTCTACCGCGAGAAGGTGCTCGGCGTGGAGCGGCTGCGGCTGTTCAACGTCTCGCGCCCGGTGGCGGTCAAGGAAAACGAGTCTGGCGTGCAGGTCACCGTCGAGTCCCTGGTGGACCGCGCGCAGACCGTGCTCGACGCGGACCACGTCATCTACTCGACGGGCTACCAGCCCGCGGACGCGTCGCCGCTGTTCGGCTCGCTGGAGTCGTTCTGCAAGCGCGATGACGCCGGTCGCCTTGTCGTCGAGCGTGACTACCGGGTGCGCGCGTCGGCTTCGCTGCGCGGTGGCATCTACCTGCAGGGCGGCACCGAGCACACGCACGGCATCACGTCTTCGCTGCTGTCGAACACGGCCGTGCGCGTCGGCGAGATTCTCGGCTCGATCCTGGACCGCCGGCCGGTGCCTGCGGAGGAGCCCGTCTACGCCGTCAGCGGGCGCTGACCTTCTCGGGCGCTGGCTCGCCGAAGCGGGCCAGCGCCAGCGCCGCCGCGACCGCGAGCACGAACCCGGCGATCGCGACCGGCGCGAGCCCGGCCCGCGTCCGGTCGCCGAGCACGATCACGCCGATGAGACTCGGCAGCACCGTCTCGCCGATGACCATCATCGCGGTCGCCGTGGTCACCCCGCCGCGCTGCAAAGCGCTGGCGTAGAACAACATCGCGAGCCCTCCTGCCACCGCGACGGTGTACACGGCCGGGTCCGTGAGCAGGTCCAGCGGCGCCACGCTCGGGATGATCCGCCCCGCGACGGCCACCATCCCGAAGCACAACCCGGCGATCAGCCCCAGCGCGGGCGTCCTGACGCTCTCCTTGGCCCGCCCCAGCAGCATCCCCGCGATGCCGAGAACCACGACCGTGGCGCCGAGCCCGATGTGGAAGGCGGTCCCGACGGTCGAGGTGCCCTCGCTCTCGGCCGACGCGCCGAGCAACGCGAGCCCGAGGCAGACCACGACGATGGCCGTCCATTCGCGACGCCCGAGCCGCACCCCGAGCTTGATCGCGGCCACCGCGGTCACCGCCAGGCTCGCCGCGAGCGCGGACTGCACCACGAACAACGGCAAGGTCTGCAACGCCGCCAGCTGCGCCACGAACCCGAGCACGTCGAGCCCCAGCCCGGCCAGGAACTTCCACTGCTTGAGCACCCGCATCAGCAGGCGCGGGTCGACCCGGTCGCCGTCGCCCTCGGTCGCGCGGGCCGCGACGGCCTGCATCACCGACGCGATCCCGTACGCGCAGGCGGCCAGCAACGCGCAGATCAGTCCCCACCACATGTGATCACCCTATGCCTGACCGGGGTCGTGAGTGGTACGGCCGGGTCAAAACGGTGAAACCACTCACGCCCCCCGCCACGGCGGTCCCGAGGAACCCGCCCCC
>NZ_JBHWEB010000030.1:86892-88316 GCF_042734395.1 Amycolatopsis sp. NPDC059657
CCAAATCTCCCCCCCCACCCGTTTAACCCCCCGGGGGCGTGGGGGGGGTGGGGGGGCCCCGGGGGTTTACACCCGCAAAACCCCCCCCCCCACCCCGGCCACGGCGGTCCCGAGGAACGCGCCCCCGAGCCCGGCGACCACGCTGATCACGGCGTTGGCCACGGCATAGAGCTTCGCGCCGGTCTCGGCCAGCCGGAGCGTCTCGTAGGAGAAGGTCGAGTAGGTACTCAGCGTCGCGCAAAACCCGGTGCCCAGGAACAGCTGGACCCACTGCGGAACGGCGGCGGAACTGGTCGCGCCGGCAAGCCCGCCCAGTACGAAACACGCGATCATGTTGACCGCGAAAGTGCCCCACGGAAAAGCCCCGCCGTGGCGTGTCTGCACCGCCCGGTCGGTGAGATACCGCAGCGGCGCGCCGATCACGGCCCCGGCGATGACCAGCAGC
This sequence comes from Amycolatopsis sp. NPDC059657, assembly GCF_042734395.1. Lineage (NCBI taxonomy): Bacteria > Bacillati > Actinomycetota > Actinomycetes > Pseudonocardiales > Pseudonocardiaceae > Amycolatopsis > Amycolatopsis sp. NPDC059657. The sequence continues at coordinate 87,338 of NZ_JBHWEB010000030.1, forward strand.
CAGTTCACGCGGGATCCTTCCGGCCCAGCGCGGCACGGGTCAGCACGGCGGCCGCCCAGACGGCGGCGAGCGCGGTCAGCAGGGTCGCCATGAGATAGACGAGCGCGGTGAGGGCATGGCCGTTGCCGATCAGGCGTTGCGCGTCGACGGCATAGGTGGAGAACGTGGTGTAGCCGCCGATGATCCCGGTCCCGACGAACGGCCGGACCAGCGGATGGACGGTGGCACGCTCGATGATCAGCACCAGCACGAAGCCCAGCAAAGCGCTGCCGGTGATGTTGATGGCGAACGTCGTCCAGGGGAACGCGGTGGCTTCGGTCGGCCAGAGCAGGGTCGCGCCATAGCGCGTGCACGCGCCGATCGCGCCACCCGCCGCGATCACCGCGAGCGTCGAGGCGGGCACCTTGGTCATCGCTGTCCAGTGTAGACAGCACGGCGGTGCTGATAGGGTCCCGCCCATGTCGAACACAAGTTCGAGCGTGGAGCGCGCTTGGCCGAGGACGCTGGCCGACGACGAACTGCGCCTGCAATGGGAGTTCCTGCGCTTCTTGCGCGCGACGGCGGTGAACAAGGTGGCCGGTCTTTCGCGGTCCCAGGCGATCGCGACGCCCCTGGCCACTTCACCCGGCATGACCGCACTCGGCGTTGTCAAGCACTTGACCGCGGCCGAGCGCTGGTGGTTCTCGATCGAGGGCGGCGGGAGCGACCTGCCGTCGTTGTGGGACGGCAGCCCGGACCCGAGCTGGAACATCACCGACGAGGACACCCCGGCTTCGGTGGTCGCCGCTTACCAAGCCGAATGGGCTCAGTCGGAAGGCGCGCTCGTCGGCATGGCGGCTTCGGAGCGCTCGCGGCGCAAGGGCGAGTTCACCGTGCGCTGGCTGCTGGCGCACCTGGTCCAGGAAACGGCCAGGCACCTCGGCCACCTCGACTTCCTGCGCGAGATGGCCGACGGCGAAGTCGGCGAATAGGGGTCGTG
>NZ_JBHWEB010000031.1:0-4003 GCF_042734395.1 Amycolatopsis sp. NPDC059657
GGCCGGTTCTAACCGGCCATACCACTCACGACCCCCACACTTTTTGGAGCTTTGAATGACCACAATGGACCCCCAGCTCGCCGACGCGACGGGCCTCGGCGAGATCGAGGTCGGCGCCGCGCGTATCAACGTCGACGACAAGCGCATGATCAACGCCCGCGCCGACGTCAACCAGCTGCTGCCGATGAAATACACCTGGGCCTGGGAGAAGTACCTCGCGGGCTGCAACAACCACTGGATGCCGACCGAGGTCGCCATGCAGGCCGACATCGCGCTCTGGAAGTCCAAGGACGGACTGACCGACGACGAGCGCCAGATGCTCAAGCGCAACCTCGGCTTCTTCGCGACCGCGGAGTCCTTGGTGGCCAACAACATCGTGCTCGCGGTGTACCGCCAGATCACCAACCCCGAGTGCCGCCAGTACCTGCTGCGCCAGGCGTTCGAGGAGGCCGTGCACACGCACACCTTCCAGTACATCTGCGAGAGCCTCGGCCTGGTCGAGGGCGAGCTGTTCAACATGTACCGCGAGGTCCCGTCCATCTCCGCGAAGGACGCCTGGGCGCTCAAGCACACCCAGAACCTGGAGAACCCGGACTTCGAGACCGGAACGCCCGAGGCCGACCAGGCCTTCCTGCGTGACCTCGTCGCGTTCTACGTGATCTTCGAGGGCATGTGGTTCTACACCGGCTTCGCGCAGATCCTCTCGCTCGGCCGCCGCAACAAGATGATCGGCATCGCCGAGCAGTACCAGTACATCCTGCGTGACGAGTCGATCCACCTGAACTTCGGCATCGACTGCATCAACCAGATCAAGATCGAGAACCCGCACCTGTGGACACCCGAGTTCCAGGCCGAGATCCGCGACATGCTCACGGAGGCCTGCCAGCTCGAGGTCGCCTACGCCCGCGACACCATGCCCCGCGGCATGCTCGGCCTGTCGGCCGACCTGTGCGAGCAGTACATGCACTTCATCACCGACCGCCGCGCCCAGCAGATCGGCCTCGCGCCGATCTTCGGCCAGGAGGAGAACCCCTTCCCCTGGATGTCCGAGGCGATGGACCTGAAGAAGGAGAAGAACTTCTTCGAGACCCGCGTCATCGAATACCAGTCGGGCGGCGCCCTCGACTGGGACTGAGCCTGACTCGTGATATCAAGCTTCGGGTTGGTGCCGTGAACGAGGGGAGCCCCTGCTGCGTTGGATGCAGCAGGGGCTCCCCTCGTTCACGTGGCAACCAAGGAGGCCGAGGTTCGGGGGTCGTGAGTGGTACGGCCGGTTCTAACCGGCGTAAACACTCACGACCCTGTACCTGACAGATCCTTCCACGGACTGGGAGCCGTCAGCGCGGCAGCGCGGATTCAGGCTAGGCTCGGCCACGCCACTGGTTCGCCAGGGCGTGGCCGTTTCACGCTCTGGCGAGGCAACAGGGAACCCGGTGTGAATCCGGGACTGCCCCGCAGCGGTATGTGGGAACGAAAGCCGTCACCGTGCGAGACACGGTAAAGCACTGGACACGAGTCCGGGAAGCGACGGCCGGTAGGCGCGTGTGTGACGCCCATGAGTCCGAAGACCTGCCTGTGGTGCGTGTGCCGCAGGCATGCGCGAGTCCGGGCCTCGCGGGAGGGCACGACACGTCATGGTGTCTTTTCGCGCGCGCACGGGCTCCTTCGACGAGCTCGCGAGGAGAGAGCTGTGACCACACGCATCGGCACCACCGTGCTGGGCTACCCGCGTATCGGCCCCGATCGGGAACTGAAGAAGGCCGTCGAGGCCTATTGGGCCGGCCGGATCGACGAGACCGAGCTACAAAAGATCGCCGCTGGGCTGCGCGCCAGCACCGTCGACGAGCTGCGGGCGGCCGGGCTGGACACGATCCCGTCGAACACCTTCTCCTTCTACGACCAGATGCTCGACACGACCGTGCTGTTCGGCGCGCTGCCGAAGCGGTTCACCGAGCTGGGGCTTTCGCCGCTGGACACGTACTTCGCCGCCGCGCGCGGGGTCCAGGAGGCGCCCGCGCTGGAGATGACGAAGTGGTTCGACACCAACTATCACTACCTGGTGCCCGAACTGGGCCCGGACACGTGCTTCGCGCTCAGCGGCACCAAGCCGCTCGACGAGTACCGCGAGGCCGATGGGGAAACCCGTCCGGTGCTGGTCGGCCCGCTCACCTACCTGCTGCTGTCGAAGCCGACCGTGGAGGGCTTCGATCCGCTGCAGCTGCTGGATCAGCTGCTCATCGCCTACACCGAGCTGTTCGCCCAGCTGCACCATGCCGGCGTGCAGTGGATCCAGCTCGACGAGCCCGCCTTCGCGGGTGATCGCACGGACCGTGAGCTGCAGCTGCTGTCGTACGCGTACCGCGTGCTCGGCGGGCTGACCTCGCGGCCGAAGGTGCTGGTCGCGGGGTATTTCGGCAAGCTGGGTAACGCGCTCGGGCGGCTGGCGCGCTCGCCGATCGACGCGCTGGCCGTCGATCTCGTCACCGATCCGTCCGAAGTGGACGCCGTCGCGGCCGAGAGTGCGCTCAAGGACAAGGAAGTCATCGCGGGCGTCGTCGACGGGCGCAACATCTGGCGCGTCGACATCGACACCGCGCTGGGCAAAGCCGCGACGCTGCTCGGGACCGCAGGCCAAGTCGGCGTGTCGACTTCGTGTTCGCTGCTGCACGTTCCCTACGACATCGACCGGGAAGACCTCGGCCGGGTGAACGGGTGGCTGGCGTTCGCGCGCCAGAAGGTCGACGAGGTGGTGCTGATCGGGCGCGCGCTGCGGGAAGACGTCGACCTCACCGCTGCCCGCGAGGCCACGAAAAGCCGTGCCACGGCGAAGGATCTCGTCGACGACCGCGTGCGGGCGCGGTTGCGGGCGCTGCGTCCCGAGCACATCACGAGGCCGCCGTACGCCCAACGGGCCCAAGCCCAGCAGAAGACGCTCAAGCTGCCCGCGCTGCCGTCCACGACCATCGGCTCCTTCCCCCAGACCGCCGAGGTCCGCAAGGCACGCGCCGCGCACCGCGCCGGCAAGCTCGGCGACGACGGCTACCGCGCCGCGATGCACGCCGAGATCGACAAGGTGGTGCGGCTGCAGGAAGATCTCGGCCTCGACGTGCTCGTGCACGGTGAGCCAGAGCGCAATGACATGGTCCAGTACTTCGCCGAGCAGCTCGCCGGGTTCGCCGCGACGGAGTTCGGCTGGGTCCAGTCCTATGGCTCGCGCTGTGTCCGGCCGCCGATCCTCTACGGCGACGTCTCGCGGCCGAAGCCGATGACCGTCGAGTGGGCGCGGTACGCGCAGGCGCTGACCGGCAAGCCGGTGAAGGGCATGCTCACCGGCCCGGCCACGATCCTCGCGTGGTCGTTCGTCCGCGACGACCAGCCGCTCGGCGACACCGCGCGCCAGGTCGCGCTGGCCATCCGCGACGAGGTGCACGACCTGGAGTCGGCGGGCATCCGCATCATCCAGGTCGACGAGCCCGCGCTGCGTGAGCTGCTCCCGCTGCGGGCGGCCGGCCACGAGGCGTACTTCGCGTGGGCGGTCGACGCGTTCCGGCTCGCCACCTCGGGCATCTCGGACTCCACCCAGATCCACACGCACATGTGCTATTCGGAGTTCGGCGAGGTGCTGCCCGCGATCGACGCGCTCGACGCGGACGTGACCAGCATCGAGGCCACCCGCTCGAAGATGGAGGTGCTCGCCGGCCTCAGCTCGGCCGGGTTCGGCCGCGGTGTCGGGCCGGGTGTCTACGACATCCACTCGCCCCGCGTCCCGAGCATCGACGAGGTCACCGGTCTGCTGCGCACCGCGATCGGCGCGGTGCCCGCGGAACGCGTTTGGGTGAATCCCGACTGCGGCCTCAAGACCCGCGGCTACGCGGAAGTCGAGCCCGCGCTGCGCAACCTGGTCGCGGCCGCACACCACGTCAGGGCCGAGCTTTAGGTAGTCGTGAGTGGTATGGCCGGGACGAAACGCGCAAACCGCACACCGCCCACCAAGTGTGCGCGG